>CAVDDP010000135.1:0-5612 GCA_963607695.1 Hallerella sp. | reverse complement strand
AAAATCGCGCTAAATTAAGCGTGCGACTTACGAAAATCGTAAATCTTGCGCAGGTTGACACGTGCGACTTACGAAAATCGTAAATCTTGCGCAGGTGATTCGTGTGCTACGCTTTGGGAAGTAATTCTTGCGCAATATAAACAGCATTCAATGCGGCGCCGCGCAACAGTTGGTCTGCCACTACCCAAAGGGCAATGCCTTTGTTGTCAGCCACGGTGTGGTCGCGGCGAACGCGCCCTACAAAGGTGTCAAATGAACCACGATGCAATGCGGGCATAGGATACACATTGTTTGCAGGGTCGTCTTCCAAAACAACATGAGTGCCACCTGCCAAAGCTTCCTTTACCGCTTCAACGCTTACGGGGCGGTCAAACTCAAGGTTAATGCTTTCAGAATGGCAGCGCAGCACGGGAACGCGCACGCAGGTAGGAGCAACCTCTACGGTGTTGTCGTTGAAAATCTTTTTCGTTTCAACAACCATTTTCCATTCTTCTTTGGTGTAGCCTTCCGGCACATCGTTTAAGTAGTCGCCCTCAACAAATACATCAATGTGCGGAATGCAATTAAATGCAATTTGGTGAGCAAAAGCGGAAGGCTCAAACGCTTCGCCTGCCAGGTATTTTGCCGTTTGATCTTCAAGCTCTGCCATGCCTTTTGCACCCGCACCCGATGCCGATTGATAGCTGCTAACCACAATGCGGTCAATATGCCCCAGTGCGCGCAGCGGGTTTAAGGCAACCAACATTTGGATGGTGGTGCAATTGGGATTGGCAATAACACCGCTATGCCAGGAAATGTCGGCGGCGTTTACTTCCGGAACAATCAGCGGTACATCGGGCTCTACGCGAAAAGCGCTGGAGTTGTCAATCATTACTGCGCCTGCGCTAACTACAGCCTGGCGGAACTTTTTGGAAATGCTCGCGCCCGCGCTGAAAAGAGCAATGTCTACGCCCTGAAAGCTTTCTTCGGTCATTTCCTGTACGGTAAGCTCACCTGCGGGAACTTGCCCACATCCTGCAAAGGGAAGCTTTTGCCCGGCAGAGCGTGCCGAGGCCAACGCGCGCACTTCCGAAGCAGGGAAATTCAGTGCTTCCAGGCATTTCAGCATTTCGCGCCCTACGGCGCCGGTGGCTCCTGCAACAGCAACAACAGGGTTTGCAGGCATTTCTTTATTCCAGGTCATGAGTGGTTCCTCCTTGAGGTATGGTGCTAAGGTTTGCAGTTGTTTGCGGCTTTAGCGCCCGTGGTTTTAATGTCCCTTGGTTCGGGCGCCCGTGGGTCTAACCCGTGGCGCTAACACTCGTGGCTTTAGCGCCCTTTTGCCATTTTTGCGGCAATTTCTTCTGCTGAAAGCTGTGTTTCTACAAAAACGCTGTCAGAGTCCATATCAAAAGCGGTGTGCAAACACTGCACAGCGGCAACGGCCTGAGCTGCGCGTACTACAACAGAAAGGCGAATAGGCGACGTTGAAATAGCCAAGATGTTAATCTCGTTTTCGCCCAGGGTGCTAAACATACGCGCTGCAACACCCGGCGACGACTTCATGCCGGTGCCCACCAGGCTTACCTTCGCAATGTCTTCGTCTACCACAAATTCGCGTGCATTAATCTCCGGCAAAATGTCGGTGATGGTTTCATTAGCGCGGGGAAGATCGCTTTTTGGGCAGGTGAAACTGATGTCGGTTACGCCGTCTTCCGAAACGTTTTGAATAATCATGTCAACCGAAACATTGGCGCCAGCCAAACGGCTGAACACCTTAGCGGCCACACCCGACATATCGGGCACGCCACGAAGCGTAACTTTAACCTCTGAAGTATCGTGAGCAATACCGGTAACAACGGCTTCTTCCATATCTTCAGTTCCTTCCATAACATAGGTACCTTGTGCCTCGGAGAAAGCCGAGCGGGAATGAATAACCACGTGAAATTTGCTGGCAAGCTCTACGGCGCGGCTTTGCAAAACGCCTGATCCAGCGGTTGAAAGCTCAAGCATGTCGTCGTAGGAAATTTTGTCAAGCTTGCGGGCGCGCGGGCAAACGCGCGGGTCGGCGGTGTACACGCCGTCTACATCGGAGTAAATTTCGCACACATCGGCGCCAATGCCCCAGGCCACCGCCACGGCAGTGGTGTCGGAGCCGCCGCGGCCAAGCGTGGTAATGTCTCCGTTTTGGTCAATGCCTTGAAAGCCGGCGATAACGGGGATAATGCCGGCGTTTACCGCTTCCATAATGCGTTTGGCATCAATGCCCGTGATTTTCGACTTCAAATGCGAGGTGTCGGTGCCAATGCCGGCTTGTTCGCCGGTAAAGCTCATGGCGCGGTATCCGCGCGCTTCAAGTGCCATGGCCAAAAGCGCCATGCTTACCTGCTCGCCGGTGGAAAGCAGCCTATCCATTTCGCGCGCCGGAGGGTTTCCGTTCAGCGCGCCGGCAAGACTTACCAGCTCATCGGTGGTTTTTCCCATGGCAGAAACCACGGCTACCACCTGGTGGCCGTCTTGCTTTTTAGCGATAAGCCGCGCAGCAACTTTTTTTATGCGCTCGGGGGAAGCCACCGAGGTTCCGCCGAACTTTGCTACGATGAGCGACATAATTCATACTTTCTGGTTGCAACAACAAAACAGTGTAACTATAGCGAAAACTACCCGTACAAGGTAGTAAAAGCTTGCGATTAACGCGAATTCCACGGTAAGGGAAAAAGTGCAGCACTCTTATTCTTGGGGCATGTTACTCTTGGGGCATGTTACTCTTGGGGCATGCGAATCAAAAACACAAAGCCCACAATGAACAGAAGGGCAATGGAAAGAACACCAATGCTGGCGTTTCCCGTAATTTGCGTGAAAACCGACATCAGGAATGTTCCCATAATGGCTGCGTATTTGCCAAAAATGTCAAAGAAGCCGTAGTACTCGTTGGCGTGATCTTTGGGGATAAGCTTTCCAAATTCCGAGCGCGACAAGGCCTGAATGCCACCTTGGAACAAGCCAACACAGAATGCCAAAATCCAGAACTCGAAAGCAGAGCGCAGCAAAAAGGCGGCGAAAAATGCAATGCACAAATACGCAAAAACAGCAATGCACAGCATTTTGCGCGTTCCGAATTTTCCTGCTAATTTGCCGTAGGCAATGGCGGAAGGAAATGCCACAAACTGCGTCATAAGCAGCGCCAACACCAGCTGTGTTGAGTCAATTCCCAAATCGGTGCCATAGCTGGTAGACATCTTGATAATGGTGTGAACGCCATCAATGTAAAAGAAGTATGCCACAATGAAAAACAGCAGGCGCTTGTCTTTCGCAATGTTTTTCAACGTGGACACCAGCCCGCTCATTACCTTGCCCAGCTTGATGCCTTCGCCATTATCTTCTTTATAATTAACCTGCTGAACATTGCGAACCAGCGGCATACTAAAAGCAAGCCACCACAAGGCGGTAATCAAAAACGCAATTTTCATGCCGGTTGACATGTCAATACCAAAATTCGAGCCAAAAAGCACAATGACCAGGCTCGCAATAAACGGCAGGCACGAGCCAATGTATCCCCAGGCGTACCCGTGCGACGAAACCATGTCAAGGCGGTCGTCGGTGGTGGCGTCAACCAAAAACGCGTCGTAAAAAACCATGGAGCCGTTAAGCATTACGGCTGAAATCACATACAAAATAAGGAAGGGAAGCGCCGCCGTGGGTACACCCAAAAGCGCGCAACACACCACACCCACAATTACGGTGAACAGGAAGAACTTCTTTTTCTTGCCTTTGTAATCGGCCAGGCTGCCCAGGATAGGCATTAAAAGTGCCAGTATAAGCGAGGCAACGGTTTCTGCATAACCCCAGGCCACCACTACGGAAGAGCCGGGCTCGGCAATGGATTTGAAGTAAACAGGAATAAGTGCCGAGGATAAAAGCACAAAAGCGGAATTTCCCACATCGTAGAGTACCCAGCTTTTTTCTTGCTTGGTCATTTTGTTCTGTGACACAAATGCTCCTTTGTAATGTTTGTCCTAGGGTAATGTTTGTCCTAGGTAAACGTGTTGGTTTTTTGACGGCACGCAATGCGCCAAACTCATACACCAAAATGGTTAAAATGCGCAAACACGAAAATAGCGTCGCGAAAACGCACCCGCTCATTGTATAGTTATAACCTGAAAATAAGAAGAAAAACTGAAACATTTGTTGTTTTGATTTTGCACAGCGGCACAAAGTGCGCAATTTTAAACAAAGGAGACCTTATGCCAGCTATTATTACTCACGACACTTTTGGAAAGACAGTCTATGAAGAATTTTCCTCGCTCATTGGAGTTGCCCCCGAGCAAAAAAACGCTTTCCTTTTAGGAAATCAAGGCCCCGACCCGCTGTTTTATGCCCGCGCAAACCCCAGCATTTTTGAGTTCGCCGCATTTGGCAGCACCATGCATGCACAGAATACCAACGCCATGCTTGTTGCTTTTCACGAAGCGCTTTCTACACTTTCCCCTGAAGAAGTGCCGGTGGGGCGTGCCTATTTGCTGGGCTTTCTGTGCCATTACTTATTGGATTCAACGGTGCACCCCTTGGTGTATTCCCTGCAATATGCGCTTTGCGACGCCGGAGTAGAAGGCCTTACGCGCGAAGACGGCAGCGAAGTTCATGCCGTTATTGAAAGCGAACTTGATGAGGTTATCCTGTACAAAAACACAGGCAAAACCGTTGCGGAATACAAGCCCCATAAGGAAATTCTTCTCGCAAGCGACGAAACGCTTACCACTATTGGCAAGCTGTACTCCTACATGGCAGTTATGGCGTTTGAGCGTAGCATGCAAATTGACGTTTTCCGTAAGTCGGTTAAAGCGTTTCGCCTGGTGCAGGGCATTTTCTACTCGCGTACCGGTATGAAGCGCTCACTTCTTGCCCGCGTGGAAGAGGTAGTACGTCACTATTCGTTCTACCGTTCAATGTCTCATCGTGTGGTTGAGGCAACGGAGTGCGATTTTGACAACCATCAGAACAATGAGTGGGAAAATCCCTTTACGGGCGAAACTTCCCAGGCAAGCTTTGAGCAGCTTTTTGAGCAGGCAAAAGCACGCGTGAGTGAAACATTCACCCTGTTTGATGCAGAAGAGTTTGACGAAGAGGACGTTTTGGCTATCACCAGCAATTTGAACTTTTCCGGCAAGCCGCTTGATGCTATGGGCGAATAGCGGCAACGGCAGAAATTTTAGAGCTATCTAGAACTGAGACGCTCTTAGGCGAACTGCTTAGAAGGGGAATGGCTCAAGAAAATTGTCTGGAACAAAAAATGCCAAAAACTGCTGAGTTTCGGGAACTTTGCGTAAGATTTCGCTCGTTTTTCGCCTTTACTCAAGGCTTTAAAAAATGCACAAGGCTGTGAACTGGGGAAACATAAAGCGAATGATAGCTTCCCTTGATTTTTTTACGCAAAGTCTCGAAAACTCAGCATTTTCTCCTACTTTTTTGTTCTGAGGGCAATTGGTTTGCGCGGTACGGGCTGGCAACGGGGGCGATACGAAAAGCAGCGCGCGAAGTGTGGGCGCAGTCCAAAGCAGGGGCGCTGCGCAAGGTGCGGGCGCTGCGCAAGGTGCGGGCGCTGCGCACGAACGAGAAGCAAGCGAACAAGTAAA
>CAVDDP010000134.1:0-5617 GCA_963607695.1 Hallerella sp. | reverse complement strand
GTGCAGCGGCGGTAGGTGCAGCGGCGGGCTCGCTTGCAGTCGCAGGTGCAGCGGCGGACTCGCTTGCAGCTGCAGGTGCGGCGGCGGGCTTGGTTGCAGCTGCAGGTGCGAGTTCAGGCTCTGCAGCAGGTGCTTCCCCTTCTTTTTTTTGCGTCATGACTGGCCTCCTTTCATTATTCATAGTAGGTAGTGCAAACTTCACCGTTTTTCGTAAAGAATTATTATACGTTTTTGTGGGCGCGTAACAGCAAAAAACGGCAAAACGAAACCGTAGTTTTACGCAACAGCCACGGTGCAATACGCACAGCGCCGTTGTGCGGCATTTCGCTGCGAGTAATTTGCTGCGCTTTGCGTTTTATGCTTGTGCTATTGCTCGGGAATAAGCGGGTACACAATGTGATTTAAAAGCTCATCGGCCGAGGCGTACAATGCCCATTTGGCAAACGTGCGCGACTCGTCAATTTCTCCCAAGCCCTCGCGGAAACGCACGCTTTCCATAAGCTCCACTTTCTCGGGGCTGCGCTTTACGCGAATAGCCCAAATGCGTTCTCCGCAGAAGCAACCAGGGCGTGCCTCAATAAAGCCCAGTTCACGGAACACCGTGATACCGCATTTCACGGCGGCAGCAGAAAGTTTGGAAGCCGCCGCGCTTGCTGCCGATGCGGCTGCCGCAGCGCCTGCGCCTGCAGCGCCGCCCGAAGCACTCGCACCACCCGAAGCGCCACCCACAAAATCATCCAAGTTCACGGTAAAGGGGTCTTCCCCATGTTTTGCCTGTTCAGAGCGCAAGTACTTGTACACATCAACCAAAGCAGACCTATCGGGTGTAGCACCACATACCACAGCGCGGTTAATTTGCTCATCAGTTTTTCCGTACAGCAAATGGATGGTTGCCACTTCGCCATCACGCCCCGCACGGCCGCTCATCTGGTTAAACTCAATCTCGTTATACGGAAGCCCATAGAGCACAACGCGGCGAATATGCGGAATATTCACGCCTTCACCAAAAGCCGAGGTTGCCACGAGCACGCAGAACGCATCGGTGCGAAACAGCTCTTCAGCACGCTGGCGCTCCACACGGGAAAGCCCCGCGTTATAAAAGCCAATGCGGCTTGCCAGCTGCGGAACACGGCTGCGCAATGCGCGCGCCACCGCAACCGATTGTTCACGCGAAGAAACATACACCACCGTTTTTTCGCCCCGCGCCACAATGTGGGCCAAGTAATCGTCACGGTTTTTCAAGTTGCGCCTATCGTCAATGCGCAAGTTTTCCCTGCTGGCACAATCGAACACGTGGTCTTGCAGCGACAATTCCTGTGCCACATCGCGCGCCACATCGCTAGGAGCGGTGGCGGTAAGCGCCAAAACGGTGGGGTTGCCCAGCTTCTTTAACACTTCGCCCAGCGAGCGGTACGCCAGGCGGTTTCCGGCTTTTGCCTGCCCAATATGATGAGCTTCGTCAATTGCCACAAAGCCAATGCGGCCACAGGCGGCAAATTCTTCTGCGTGATACACCAAAAACTCAGGAGTGGTTAAAACAATATCAACATCACCCGAGTTCAGGCCGCTAAAAGCAACGGCACGTTCCTGGGGTGTGCTCTCGCCCGTTAACGTGACCGAAGACACGCCAAACGGCAAAAGCGCGTTGTTCAAATGCCACGCTTGGTCGGTGATAAGCGCGCGCAACGGATACACAAAAAGGGAAGCTTTTTCCTGCGCAAGGGCCACCTGAGCAGCATGAACCTGAAACGTAAGCGATTTTCCGCGCCCCGTTGCCATAACCGCCAAAAGCGAAGTGCCGCACGCCAACGCATCTAAAATCTGGCGCTGCGAGGCGTGAAGCTGTGCACTACCTATAATGGTGTGGATGATGCTTTCCTGCAGTTTATCAGGGTTTTCATGAGCAAGCGCGCGCCACTGGGCACGGTTTTGCTCCAACATGTCTTCGTAGCGTTCAACTTCCTCAAACGACTCATCTACTACATCTTCAACACCATTTTCTGCCGAAGCGTAAAGATCAGCCACAAACGCAACTTCTTCGGGGGAAAGACACGCCTCAAGCGCCGCGCACGAACGCGCCGGCGACAAGGTTTTAAGCATGGCCTTTACCGACTCGCGCCCGCGCCACGAATCAATTTGCAACGTAAACGCCGCATTCACCACACTGTTGGTGTCTAGCAGCGTTTCAATGTCGGAACAATGAAACATAATGGCAGCTGTTTGCCCTGTTCCGTCGGACAAAACACACGAGAAGTGGTTCTTCCCCGCACCCACTGCCCTATGATTTGCCAGCGTAACATTGGGCGCCAGAAAACACGGCACGGGGTTTTCCTGGCCAAACGGCGCCAACAGTTCAAGCTTGCGCACATTCTCCAGCGTAAGCTCCGATAAACTTACCCGCGCATCAATGGGAATTGCCGGATGAAACGCAGCGGGCGGAAGTGCGTCCATGTAATCGCATAAGCGCTGGGTAAATTCCTGCAAATTCGCCACGGGAAGCGTAATGCCCACCGCGGCCTCGTGCCCGCCAAAGCGCGTGAGTAAATCGGCGCAGCCTTCCACTGCCTTGAACAAGTTCACGCGGCCCACGCTGCGCCCCGACCCGCGCGCCTCATCGCCGTCGATGGTAAGCAGGATGGTAGGCACGCCATACGTTCCCACCAGGCGGCTTGCCACAATGCCTTTCACGCCTTCATGCCAGCCTTCACCGGCAATAACCAGTGCGCGCTGGCCGTGATATTCTTCTTCTGCCTGCACTTTTGCAATTTCCGTAAGCTCCGACTCAATGGTTCGGCGCTGATTGTTAATCTCTTCCAGCTGGGCCGCCAAGTGCTGGCATTGTGCGGGGTCGTCGCACATTAAAAGCTCAAGCGCGGTGGTGGAGTCTCCCATTCTGCCGGCAGCATTTAAGCGCGGAACAGCAGAAAAACTCAGGTTGGTAGAACTTACCGGGTCTGTTGCCCCTGCCTGCGCCAAAAGGGAAGCAATGCACGGGCGCGGGTTTTCGTTAATGCGCCGCAAGCCATCGGCCACCAGCGCGCGGTTTTCCCCCACCATAGGCATAAGGTCGGCCACGGTGCCCAGCGTGGCTAAGTCGGTGTAATCGCGCCACATATGCGGCATGCCAAAGCGCGCCCCCAGCGCTTGCACCACTTTCAGGGCAACGCCTACACCAGCCAAAACAGTATCTTCCTTGGGGCCTGCCATCTTAGGGTCGGCAATGGGAACATCCTGGGGAACACAATCGGCGGGCTCGTGATGGTCGGTTATCACCACGCGAAGCCCCTGCCCCACTGCTTGCGCCACCATGTCTTTGCACGAGATGCCGCAGTCAACGGTAATCAGAAAATCAGGCGTGGGCCCCAATTGCATAACACGATTAAGCGATTCCTGGGTAAGACCATACCCTTCATCAAAACGGCGGGGAATAAACGGCGTTGCCAGCGCGCCTATTGCCCGCAGCGCACGCGTTAAAACCGTGGTGGCAGTAATGCCATCAACGTCAAAATCACCAAACACAACAATGTGATCGCCCCGGTGAATGGCCAGTTCAAGCTCGTCCACCACGTTTTCAATACCCGGAATGTTGTACGGGTTTCCCCAATCGTTATCAAGCGAGGGATGAAAGAAGCGCTGGGCTTGTTCAGGCGTGGTAACCCCACGCGTTGCAAGCGTTGCGGCAATAAAATGCGGAAGATTAAGCTGTTGCTGCAACAGCGCAACAACATCATTGTTCGCCTGGCGAACATCAAATTGAGCAGACATACGAAACCTCACGTGCGCGCGATAGTTCTTACTTTTCGCATGGTATTGTGCCACAAACGCCCGTACTTGTCATGAGCCTTGCCCCACAAATTATGCAGGGGAAGCACTGGTGCGTGCGGCTGGTTGCGCATGACCCGGTTACACGTGTGCGGCTGGTCGCGCGTGTAGCTGGTCGCGCATGACCCGGTCGCACACACGGCCGGTCGCACGCGCAGCTGGCCGTGCGCGCATTAGTACACGGCCGGTCACACATGGCCGGCCGGTCGTACGCACATTATTTGGAAGCAGAAAGAAGCGGCGACAGCGTTCCCTGGGATAGAATAGTCACTTTTTGCGTGGCACGCGAAATTGCGGTGTATAAGCGGTGGCGCGACAAGTCATTATCTGCGTAAACGCTCTCCTGCGCATCCGCGATGATAACCTGGTCAAACTCCAGGCCTTTTGCGGTGGCAAGGTCAAGCAAAACCACACCGTGTTCAGGAAGAAGCGCCCCGCGCTTAGGGCGGAAAAGGAGATTCGCCACAGATTCCTGCACGGCGCCAGTAGCTTCCGAAGCTGCCCCGGTCGCGGTGCCTGCGGCGCCAGTAGCTTCCCCACCTTGCGCAAGCTGTGCATCCAGCCAACGAGCACGCTCTTTATCGGCCACAATCACCGCTGCCAGGCCACACTGCGCTACCTCGTGCGCTGCCGCAGCAACAGCCGTGCGCAACGCCGCGAAATATTCCTCATTCGTAGCACATTCTTGCATCACAGGCGCAATACCCGGGCGCTGCACCGAGGCAACATCCATGGAAGATGTGCTGTTCATAAGCGTTTTAAACAAGGCCGTAATCTCGGGTGAACTACGATAACTGGTGGTTAAGAAGCATGTTTCTACCTGCAGTTTTTCGCCTGCAGCACCGCGCGCCTGTGCCTGAGCACCCAAAACATGCGAAAACGCCTGCTCAATTTCTGCAAACGTTGCGGTACCCGGCTTGATTGCCTGATTTTCATCGCCCAGCAGCAAAAAGTGCGCATTGTAGAAGTACCGCGCCAAAACCATGAGCTGCGCTTTCGTGTAGTCTTGCACTTCGTCTACCATCACGTAGCGCGCGTCTCTATCGGCACCGCCCGCCAGCGCCAGCTTTAGGTACAGCCACTCTGTGGCGGAAAGCGATTGTTTCCCCAGCATATTCATGCCAATGCGATCAATGCGAAGCCACGCGCCATCTTCAATGGCGTCCGCCACCGCCGCATAGCGGTCCTCTAAATAAACACGGGTGTAATCAGGCAATTCTTCTTCCAGCGCCGTAAAAACCTGGTGCCCAAAAAGGCGAATATGCTCTTGCTCTTCCAAATCCATAAGCTGCGCTTGAACATCGGCATTGTTGGCGCGCGAGGCAATACGCGCCTCTAAACGCTCATACAACAGCTCTTTCACCAAGTTGCAGCGGTGGGCACCCGCCGGAAGGCGCTTGAACTGCTGATACGCGCTAAAGGCCTGACCTGCACTTACCACATGCTCATCATCCACGCAAATGTCTTGGAAATCCTTCTGCGTTAGCTCAAGCGTTGCCAGCTTTTCATCAATTGCCAGCAAATCCTGCGCCACCACATTCTTGCCATGCCCGCGTTGTGCAAGCCCCAGCTTATCCATAAGGTCATCCCACGTTTCAATTTGCGGGTTGTGCTCACCCATATTGGGAAGCACATTGTCAATATAATCGCGAAAAACCGGGTTGGGCGAAATCAAATGAACGTCGCTCGGGCGAAGCGTATCGCGATGCTGATACAACAAATAGGCAATGCGCTGCAGCATAACCGACGTTTTGCCGCTGCCCGCAATGCCATTCACCAAAAGCACCGGCACATC
>CAVDDP010000133.1:0-5666 GCA_963607695.1 Hallerella sp. | reverse complement strand
GGTGGAGAAGGCGGCAAAAACTAACCCGGAGCCGCCTTACAAAAACCCTTGCAGGTAGTTTTGCCGTGTTGCGGTGAAAAGCGCTTTCATGTGCTGAGCCTGCAATGCCAACAATTGTTCATTTGGCGCATCAGTGCGCCATACAAAACCAATTACGTCATAAACATTGGTTTGAAGCGGAATAAAACGAAGCTCTCTTGCTGCTGAAATATTGCTACACAAAACCCAAAAGGCATAGGAATCCAACAGCAAAGGGAGCTTACGTTTTTGAGTCCACTGCACTAAAACATTAAGATTTCCTGTTCTAAATTGAACATTATTAAGGGTCTTATCTGCAAGAACAGTATTCAGAACAGCGTCGATAGTAGAGTCTGACACCATGCCTAAAGGCATTTCACACAACTCTTCCAATGATATGGTATCCAGCCGTGCAAGAGGATTATTTGCTTCAACGATAATCCCTAATTTCGTTTGAAAAACAGGCGAAAAATGGTACTCGTCTTTGGAAAAATAATGTGATATGCGGTTTTTTCGATCTTCATCGCGAACGAAAAGATCAACAAACGCCAGAAAATCTGTACCAGGCGTACAAATTTCACGAATTATCTGGGAAAACTCCTTTTCCACCATGGTAATCTTACGAACTCCTGCGTCTAAATCATAAAAAGACTGTAGAGCAAACGGCGTGCAAAGCACCGTTATGAGCTTTGTGCTAACTTCCGCTGCCGATAAACGGTTCGCCCGGTGTATCATGTCTTCATATTCCGCCACAATACTGCGTGCAAACGGCAAAAGCTCTGCCCCGAAAGAAGTAAGCTGCACCCCGTTGTAATTTCTTTCAAGAAGCACCACGCCAAGCTGCTTTTCCAAAAGCGAAAGGGACTTATTTAGACCTTGCTGCGATATAAAGAGCGTACTGGCAGCATCATTTATTGACCGATGCTTGGCAACTTCGCAAAAATATTTCAGGCTTTCAATATTCATTGCTCCACCTTTCCTTCGAAAAGCAGTATAGCAGCTTGCAACCTTTGGTTGAAGCATGCTGGTTCTAAGAGATTATTCCTTTTCGATTTCCTGAAATCTACCATGTGACTTGGGCGTATTACAAATACCCCACAGGGGAAAGGGAAGGAGAGGAAAATGGCAGAGGTGAACACAATATTTGGCGGATGCCGAAGCTGCCATATTAATTGCGGCGCCAAGATTAATGTTGAAGATGGACGTATTGTGAGCGTTGATGGCGCCGACGAAGCGCATCATGGGTATTTTGGAGGTAAGGTTTGCCTACGAGGCATGGCTGCCCCGCAATTTGAGTACAGCCCCACACGCGTAAAATATCCTATGAAGCGTGCTGGTAAGCGCGGGGAAGGTAAATGGGAGCGCATTAGCTGGGACCAGGCCATAGACGAAATAGCTCAGAAGGTCTATGACATGAGCCAGGAATATGGCCCCGAAACATTTGTTTTGCCTGGTAGAACCGGCCGTCACGATATGGGCTGGATTGCGCACCGCATAGCGCGCACCATTGGAACCCCCAATAATTACTACGGGCCCATTCAGGTGTGTTTGCTTCCGCAATTTCATGGGCAAATTCAGTTTGGAAGCATGCTGGGGCAGCCAAACGGCATGACTTTTGCCGATCTTCGCATATCGGTGGGAACCGAGGCTTCGTACAGTTGGGAAGTGGTGAGCGGCGGGCGTACGCTTCTCAAAACAAAAAGCGGCCAAAAAACCGTTATCTTTGACCCGGTATGCGGCCCTGCTGCCACAAAAGCCGACGTGTGGATGCCTGTTCGCCCTGGTACCGACCTTGCGTGGTGCATGTGCATGATTAGGCACCTGCTTGAAACGGCAACGTATAACTACGATTTTGTAATGAAATGGACAAACGCGCCGTTCCTTGTGCGCGAAGACACGGGAGAGCTTTTGCGTGAAAGCGATATTCGCGGTGCGGGTAAGCATTCGCGCTATTTGGTGTGGGATGAACTAAAAGGCGAAGTTGCCTGGTGGGACGCCGAAGAAATTCAATGGAGCGGCGGCGCTTCAGGGCGCGAGCACTTTGAGAAACTGGTTGACCTTTTCTACAACAATAAGTCAAGCAACGAGAAAAGCCCTGCTGTTATGCCAGAAACAATGCGCCTGGCGCTGTTTGGCGAATTCATAGTGCATGATTTTGGCGGCCGTGAAATAAAGTGCAAGCCCGTTTTGCAAAAGCTCTACGAAAATTGCGCTGAGTGGACTTTTGAAAAAACGGCGGAAGTTACCTGGTTAGATGCAGAAAAACTGCAGCAAGTAGCAAACATGATTTCGCAGGCCAAGGCAATTGACTTCTACGAGGGCGCGCAGTATATGTCTACTAACGCCAGCCAGTTTTTGAATGCCATGGCAATTCTTAAAATGCTTACGGGCAATGTTGATACTCCGGCGGCGCCCATGGACCAGTGTTATCCGGTTACGCCGTGCGCTTTCCCGGGGGAGTGGGATTTGAGTTTTGGCGAAGGCCTTCCCATAGAGCAAAAGCGCAAACGCCTGGGTTATTACGAGCATCGTATAGGCTGTGGAATGGCCTTTGAAGAGTGGGCAAAATGGCAGCCGCTTCGCCCCGAAAATGCCGACGGCCTGCTGCTGTTCCCCGATGTGGGATGTGTGCTTAAAGCTGCGGAAACGGGTGACCCTTACCCGGTACACGGCATTATTGCCATAAGCTCTAACTGGCTTATGCATGACCCCTCTACCGCGCGGTGGATGCGCCTTTTGGAAGACGAAACAAAAATTGAGCTTCATGTGGTAACAGAAGTGGTAATGACGCCTACCGCAGAAATGGCAGACTACGTTTTGCCTGCTCAAACGTGGATGGAAAGAAATTACCTGAAGTGGGGCGTTGGCGGAGCCGATGCAACAAAGAAGTTCTTCCACCGCGGAGTAGAGCCTATTGGCGAGGCAAAACATGACTACGAATTTGGGGCCATGCTTGCTCAGGCGTTGGAAAAAATAGACCCATCCTATAACAACGGCATTCTAAACCCGGCAACGAACCGCTTTTTTGCAGGGGAATACGGCAAATTGTGGCCAGCCGACACTATTGACGGGCAGCGTGATTTGCTGTGCCAGCGCTTTTTGGGCAAAACGCTTGAAGAATGCCTTGAAGCGGGTTCAGCCCTTCCTTTGGGAATTGAAAGCACTGAACCCGTGTATTATAAGTACCTGATAAGTGGAAAATTCCCTACCGACACAGGCAAATGCAATATGTTTTCCACTCTTCACTTTATGTGTGGGTACCCGGCGCTTCCCGAATGGACAGAACCCGCCGAAAGCCCGTATAGTCAGCCAGAAGTTGCCAAAGAGTATCCGTTAGTGCTTTCTACCGGCAAGCGCCAGGCAGGCTTTTTCCACAGCGAATTTAGGCAATTGCCGTGGATGCGCGAGATTAATCCGGTGCCCGAGGTGTTTATTAACCCGGCAACCATGGCGCAATACGGGGTATCCGATGGCGATTGGATTTGGGTTGAAGCTCCCGGAACGCATGGGCGTGCACCGCATAATCGAATTATGGGGCGTGCCTCAAGGCGCTTAATGGTTGTGCCCGGCGTTGTTTCTTATTCGCAGCATGGCTGGTGGCGCCCGGAAAAAGCAGCTAATGAAGATGCTCACGGCGTATACGATTTTAATGCCGAAGCGCTTCTTGAGGCAGAAAATCGTGCTCCGGAAACAGGAACCCCGGGGCTTCGCAGCCAGCTGTGCAAAATTTATAAGTGTACGCAGGAAGATATTGATACGTATCAGCCCATGATTACCCGTAAACAACTTGAAAGTTTTGCGCCTATGAGCAAACAGGAGGTAGAGCTATGAGACTTGGCTTTTTAATCAATCTAGAGTTTTGCGCGGACCATCGCGGATGCACTATTGCTTGTAAGCGTGAAAAAAATACACCGGTGGGGGTTCGCTATATAGAAACATTTACGGCGCGCGATGATTCCTTCCCCAATAACAACACCTATTTTATTCCTATTATGTGCCAGCATTGCGAAAACCCCAGTTGTGTGCCGTCATGTTCTCAGAACGTGTTTACCAAAACGCCTTTGGGCCCGGTAATAGTGGGCGATACTGCGGTATGCGAACAATGCGAAGAAAAGCCCTGTATTTCTGCGTGCCCTTACCATGCGATAAAGCTTTTGCCTGATAGTGGGCGTGTTGGTAAATGCGACATGTGCGTTGATAAGCTTATGCAAAAGCAGGCGCCGGCGTGTGCTCCAAATTGTTACTGCATGGCTATAGTCCCTGGCGATATAGATGACCCGCAGTCTCCTTACAACCAAATGAAAGCTAAGCTTGAGGCTCCGCTGAAAGCTGCTGGCGTTCCCTGCGAAGTGGCGTTTCATAAACTAAGGCCAGAATTGGAAAACAACCCGTCGGTTACTTATTTCTTGGCACGCAAACCATGGCGCGACATGAACGACCTGTATAGCCCTGCCTGGAGTGAAACATTGCAGTAAAACGAAGTACGCGCTGCAAATCTGCCGGCACATCTTTGTTTTGTGCCAACGTGGTTTTTTCAAACTTCACATCAAGCCGGTCTCGACACATTTCAAAAAGCAAGTCATCTTTTGTTTCAAAGTGGGCGTAAAACGTTGACCTGCCTATATCGGCCTTGTTGATAATTCAGGCTTCATATTTTGTATTTACAGGCCGTGTTCTGTTAGGTAGGTATCAAAACCAGGGAGCGCAAACGAGATAACACCTTGTATGCGCTCCTCAATTACGCCGCTTTCAAGCAAGCGTTTTTTGTAACGCGAAACCCAACTGCTGTCGCGTTGAAGCTTTTCAGCAATTTCAGAACGTGTTGTGGTGGAGCCATCGCGGTTCATGGCGCCAAGAAATTCAAGATCTCCTTTTGATAATTCCAGAAGTGTGGCATCAAATATGCGCGATGCCAACTCTTCATTTGCGATATCAATGCCACGCAATACATGTTCAAGTTCAATTTTTTTGCTGTCTCCAGCTATATTCCAGGTGCGATAACCAACCAATTGGAACATAAACGGGAAGCCTTTGATAGCCTTTACGGCTTGTTCGAGCGCTTCATTAGAAATCTGTTTTCCGTTTTCTTCGATAGTAAGAGCAAATGCTTCCTTTACATCATAATCCGCAATTGAACCAAGAGTAAATCTTTGAGCGCGACGTAAAAACGAGGTGGATTTACCAAGTAAAAGCGTAGAAACTTTGTACGGCAGGCCCGCCATAAGCAAAGCAACTTTTTTGTTTTCTCCTAAAAGCATTTGAAATACGGTAACCAGCTGAATCATTTCATCCAGCGACCCGTCTACTTCATCTATTGCAAACAAAACGCCGGTATTGGTTTTTTCTAACTCGTTAAGCATATTGGTTATTTGAGTGCGCCAGTTAGCTGGGATTTCATTGTTGTCCCAAGAAACAGAACCCAAGGGGGAAATCTCAATACTGGCAAGTTTTTTTGAAGAAGGGCTGTTCAGAAGATGAGCGGCACCAGCCTGGACTCTTTGCAGAATGTCATTCAACATTCCCTTTGTTGCTATTGTTCTAGCAGTTATCCAGCTAATGAGTTTGCTTCATAACTTCCATAATCGTGTCTGTCTAGGGTTCGCACTATTTTCTAAGCGGCTAGTAATTGTTAAGACGAAGATTGCTGA
>CAVDDP010000132.1:0-5763 GCA_963607695.1 Hallerella sp. | reverse complement strand
TTATTTTGGTTTCGGGAGCTTTTCCCTATCTACAATAGACTTTTTCCCTATCTACCACAGCCAAACCGCTCTATCTACCATAGCCAAGCCGCTCTATTTTTCACTACTGCATCACCGGCACGACTCGCTTTTGTGGCGCAGCCTCAAAAAACTGTGTTTTCATGCAAAAATAGGAGGAAATTTGAATTTTTCAAATTTCCTCCTATTTTTAAGGAGCCAGAATTTTCCAAAGTAGGAGGAAAATGAAAAATTTCTTATTTCCTCCTACTTTTTTGCCCTCTTTTTGCTTTTTTTAAAGCCCGCGCAGGCATAAATTTTTGCTTTTGTTCTATTCAGAACAAAATTTATAGGAGGAAATTTGAATTTTTCAAATTTCCTCCTATATTGCCTTAAGCAACACCGAAAAAAATAGGAGGAAATCAAGATTTTCTTGATTTCCTCCTATTTTTTGAATTCTCAACAGCATAAAGGAGGCGTTTCAGGCTGTTTATCGGCCTGAAACGCCTCGGTTTCATTATTTTCGTGCGCCGAAAGAGCTTTCGGTTGCCTACGAAGGCTGCGAAGGAGAAGCGTTATCTGCAGCAGCCTCGACTGGCGCAGCTGCAATCTCGGCCGCAACGGTAGCAGCTGCATCGGCAGCAGACGTAGTGCCTGAAGCATTGTTAGCAGTGGCTGCTTGTACCGTTGCACCAGCAGCTGGTGTCGTAGTTGCCGAAGTACCAGCGGTAAACGGCACAGCAGAAGCGCCGACCCCCGCAGCAACACCCCCAGCAGAAGCACTGTCCATGGCAGCACCGTTAGCAACTGCAGGTGCGGCGCCAACGCCAGCCGTGCCAACTGAACCAGCACCGCTGTTACCAGCACCATCAGCAGTAGAAGCAGCACATGCGCTCGCCTCGCCCTCGTTTGCCCATTGCGGCTCATTGCGATTTACCCAGTAGCCAACAGCGCGCATGGTCCACAACTCGGAAAAGCCCGTAAGGAAAAGTGCCGCCAGCAACAAAAGTATCAAACCGATAAGCGAGCCACCCAGCATACCAAAAACGGAAGGCAGGTAGCTGTCGTAATTACCGTAACCGCCGTAATACCCGTAGTCGTTATAGGTATAAGGAATATTCTGTGCAACGTTAACCGATCCCATCACCACAAACACAGCGTAAATGGCAATAAGAACAACAATGATTACCGCAATAATAATGCTTGGCACAACAGCAGCAGCAAACAGCCCGCCTAAGTTCTTACGATACGCGCGGAACAAATCGGAAAGCTCAAAAGCCGAGCCCAGCTTGCCCGTAACACCCACACGCATAGCAGACATGTAGTAAAAAGCCGAAGCAAGCAAGTCTACCGCAAGCGTCAAAATAACACCCAAAACAGGAATAAGATAAAGGGCTGCAAACGGCAATGTTCCCAACGAAAGAAGCACGCCAAGAAGAAGAACAATCAAACCAAGCACGAAGGTTTTCTTATTGAAGGAGCCAGCAGCAAGTGGCTTTGCCTTGCCAGCAGCGGCCTCGGCACCCCATTGAAGGCTGTATCCCGATGCAAAAATACTTAACACGGGAATGCATTTCATAACCATAAGGGTTAGTACACGCTTTACCCAACTTGGCGAGCTGGTAATATCGCTCCATGCCTGGCCAAGACAGCCTTTTTGAGCCTGATACACAGGAGCAGCACCCATGGCATAATTACCCGGCGCGCCTGCACCCGCGCTCGCACCCATGCCTGCCGGTACACCAGCGCCCACCGGAGCCGCCTTAGTCAAAGGGCATCCGCACCTCTCGCAAAACAGCGCTGCATTATCGTTTTCTTTACCGCATTGTGAACAAAACATATGCATCCTTTCCTTAACCATTATGGTTAGCGCTAACGAGTACCGCTCGCACCATCGCACTTGCCGCCGCGCCCGCAGCCGCAACTCTCGACGCCGCACTCGCAACCGCGCCCGTTACCTCTAACCATGATGGTTAATCTTAGCTAGCAATGGCCACCATTAGCCATTGCAGCCGATTATAGAAGAATGAAACCAAACGGAAAAGCGCGCGCGAAAATAATGCGCTACTATTACAAAAACAAAAAACGGAAAGGTTTGCTCCATGATTCACGCTCAAAACAATGCAGTGCGCCCCCTGCTTTTTCAGGGAAATTTTGGCCTTGAGCGGGAAACTTTGCGCATTACCAGCGATGGCTTTCTGGCGCAATCGCCTAACCCGTTTCCCTGTGACCCGCACATTGTGCGCGACTTCAGCGAAAACCAGGTGGAAATAAACACCAGCGTACAACCCAGCATTGAGCGTGCACTTAATGAGCTTGCCCTCTACGACAAGCAGGTGCAAACCGCGCTGGCGGCAAAAGAGCCCCCAGAAATGCTGTGGCCTTTTTCAAACCCGCCCTACTTGCGCTCTGAAAACGACATTCCTATTGCCCAATTTTATGGGGAAGAAGCAGGCAAAACAGCGTATCGCGAATACTTGTCAAGGCAATACGGCCGCTACAAAATGACGTTTAGCGGCATTCATTTTAATTTCTCGTTTAACGATGAAATGCTGCAGCGCGATTTTGAACTGGCTGCCACGGAAAGTGCCAGTGTGGAAGATACCGCGGAAAGCGCTGATGTGGGTGCGGTTATTGGAGCAGAAAAAGCTGCCGTAGAGGGTGCCGGTACGAAAGATACCGCGGAGGATGCCGGTACGGAAGCTGTCGCAGAAAACGAGGAAGCAACCACCAACTTTACCGCATACAAAGACGCCTTGTACCTGCGCTTAGCTCGCCGCTGTGTTGCCTACGGATGGCTTATGAGCGCCATTACCGCAGCAAGCCCCATCATGGATTCTTCCTTTGTAGAACAAGGCAACATGGGGGGCGACCTCTACTTTGGGTTGGGCACCGTTCGCTGCTCTGAACTGGGATATTGGAACTACTTTTCGCCCGTTTTAGACTATTCGTCGCCCAGCGCCTATGCAAACAGCATTCAGCAATATATTGATAACAACTACATTATGTACCCCAGCGAGCTTTACTACCCCATTCGCTTAAAACCCCAGGGCGCCTACAGTTTGGAAGCTTTGCGCGCGGGAAGCATCAGCCACATTGAGCTGCGCATGTTTGACCTAAACCCCACCGACCCGTTGGGAATAAATAAGCAAGATGTTTTCTTTGCCCAGCTGCTTTTGATTTGGCTTGCGTGCACGCCAAGCGTTCAATCCTTCACGCGCGCCAATCAGATTCAAGCCATCCAAAACTTCAAAAACGCTGCGCACTACGACTTGCGCACCGTAAAAATAAACTTCCCCAGCGGGCACACCTGCAGCGTTAACGATGCTGCACTTGATGTTCTAGATGCCATGACCACCTTCTTTCACAGCATAAATGCGCATCGGGAAGTTTTTGATTGCCTTGCGTTTCAGCGCGGCAAGTTTACCAACGCGGTACACGAGCGCTACACTCATACCGTGCGCCACGCCTATGGTACAGAATTTGTAAAAACGGGTCTTGAACTGGCAAAACAGCGCCAGCAAGAAGCGCTTACACGAGAAGCGTAAAACCCAGCAACATAAAAAGTGCTTGCCTGCAGATCTTGCAGCGAATTGTTGCAGCCACAGCCAAACCCCTAGCAACCAAACCCCTAGCAACCAAGCACCTAGCCTCCAAGCACCACAACAAAAGGGCGCCCGCAACAGAAACCACCCACAACAAAAAACGCCCGCAACTCAATGCGGGCGCCCTTTTCGCTTTACCTCTTTCGCACTACTGCCTGCGTGAATGCTTTCCCTGGGGAAGCACTTGCGTTGTATCATTCACAGACGGTTGGTGACGTGTGGTTTCTCCCCACGATTGATTGCCTGAATTGTCCTGAGGCTTTTTGTCCCAGTTGTCATTACCCCAGGAAAACTCATCGTTTGCGGACTCTTTCTTGCTGCGACGAGCATGAATAATAACGCCCACAATCAAAGCAATAACTACCACAACCAATGCTCCAATAAGCACATACAAAATGATAGGCGTTTGACCGTCATCGGTACCCGATGAGCCCGACGCCAAGCCGGTAGAGTCGCCCGACGCGCTTCCCGATGCACTACCGGAAGTTGACGAGCTTGAAGAAGACCCTGCGTTCAACGTGCCGTTCTTCGTTGCCTCGTATTCCGCCTTTTCCTCCTCGGTCATGGTGTCGGAAGTGTCAACACCTTCCAACTCAGAAGGGTCGGCCTCGGGGGCATCTATGCCTTCTGTTGTTCCTTCCGATTCCGAAGTAGAAGTTTCAACGGGCGCAACGCTTGCTTCTTCCGAAGAACCCGTAACCGTAATTACCGCATCATTGCAGGTACAGGCGTATTTTCCCATGCCGGTAGAGTTTGAAATATTGGCACGGCGAATCATCATAGAGGTGGAGCCTTCGTCAACCGCCTTAAACGTTACGTCCATAAGCGACGTACCGTTATCCCACGTGGTACCCGAAAGCGAGCTTGCCTTGAAGTTCAAAACGGCATCGGTCCAACCATCGCCCGCGCTGGTGGTATACACGTCAATGTTGTTGTTAGTGTTCATGGAAACAACTTCAAGCATGCTGGTGTTGTAACGCACCGTGGCGCTCATGGCGTACATGGTGTACGAGCTGCTGTCGTTGTTTTCCAGCGTTAAAGAAACGGTAAAGGAGTCACCCGGATTTACGCTACTGGGAACATCGGAGCCAACCACCGACATGGTATACGTAGGAGATGCATAAGCTTGAGCAGGGGAAACTGCCAAAGCCAACCCCGTTAACGACAAAATCAAAAGGCACGCAATGCATGCTTTTTTGATCAAACTAGAAACCATTGTTGCTGCGTTGTTCATACACGCTCCCTTAAAATCAACTGCTAAAACACGTTGCGAGCGAACAAGCCGTATAACACGCAAAATGTATACAAAGCGCGCGGCATCGCAAGCCAAAATGAGTGCTGCCGCAAAAGCGTTCAAACCCACATAGGCAAAGCTCAGGCGCGCGAAACACATTGTTCACGACCGCGAATAAATAAATTCTAACGTTTAATGTAGCATTTTTTGTGGGGTCTCGCTTATCAACAGATAAAAAGTTACATTTGCCACAAATTTTGCAAAATTTGGCGAAGCAGTTGGAAAGCAAACGCGCCTTTGCGGCGGCCAAGCGTGCCTTCATACACGCGAGCGCATCTTCGCAGCGCGGCCAAGCGTGCCTTCATACACGCAGGCGCGTCTCCGCGCGCCCAAGCACGCCTTCGCGTCCAGGTGCACCCTTCACAAAACCGTTATTCTTCTACAAAAAAGCCATGATGTACGTAATACTGAATTGCAAACGCATCGGTTGCATCAAGTTCGCCACCATTAACGTTTGCGACCTCTTCTACCATGGTGTACTCCACATTGCCTTGATCTTTCCAAACGTTCATTAAGCTCTCCCGAGCCGAAGAATTATAGGCATACATAGTATTAACAACCATGTCGTAGACAATCTGGGCATCCACAATGTTCACGATGCCGCTGTTGTTCACGTCGCCCGAAAGAGCTTTCAGCCCAACAGGCGCAAGCTCTGCACCCGAACTAAGTGGAGCAACGCTCAAATCCGCTACATTAGCATGCGGTGTAGCAGCAGCACTTGCACTTACCGACACCTCATAAGCACCCACTGCCGTGCATTCAAACGTTGCAACCGCAACAATGCCGCTTGTTTTTGTGACGTTCTGGTTCTCTTCATCAAGAGCCGTGTATAGCGAAGATGCTGTCGCGTTATTTGTTGCCGCGCTC
>CAVDDP010000131.1:0-5805 GCA_963607695.1 Hallerella sp. | reverse complement strand
GTTGGCGCCTGTTTCAGGGTTTCCCATAACCAGTTCCATGTAGTCTTTGCCAATGGACTGGAACACGTTTTCGTTTAAGTCCCAGGGGTTAATTTCTTCGAATCCTTTTAATTTGCGAACCATTTTTTCCTCCTATGCACTGGGGTCTTTCTTTAATTCGTTGCGAATTGCCTGAAGATGCTCAGGAACTTCTTCTTCCTTGATGGTGCGATGTACATCCGTTGTTCCTGCTTCTTTTGCTGTTTCATAGTACCAGCACTTGTATTCAAGGGTATCAAGAGTGTGTTGCAAATCTTCCATTTGCTTTTTGACTTCTTCGCGCTGGTGCTGAAATAGGGCAAGGCGCTGGTCAATGGTGCTATCACCCTGAAGAGCCAGCATGATATAGTTTTTAATGTCTTTAAGGGGTAAGCCGGCCTTTTTCAGGCACTCAATAACGCGCAGCCACTCAAAATCGCTGTTTTGAAAAACGCGAATGCCGCCCGATGAGCGCTGCACAAAGGGAAGAAGACCTTCTTTGTCGTAATAGCGCAAGGTGGAAGTAGTAACCCCTGCCAGCTTTGCTGCTTCTCCTATGGTGTATGACATGGTATGCCTTTCTTTGCTGCTTTTGCCTCAAACGTTTCCCAACGTTGCGGACGCGCTAAATAGTCTTTCACCTTAAAGTGAAGCATTACGGGCGCGCTAAATATTCCTGCAAATTATCCCATGTTTTCATGGCTTGCTCATAGCCTTGTTCGTATAAATCCAAAAGTTTGTTAGCGTCTTTTTCCATATGGCCAATCTCAATGGGCTTTTGCGGGCGAATAAGAAAGATTTCGCCTTCATCTGCCAGGCGCTGCAGCTGGCGATACAAGCGATTGTACTCGTAATGACGGTGCTCAACGCGGTCGCAAAAATAAGGGTAGTCTCCATATCGTGCGCGCATTAAAGCCATAAGTTTGTTGGGCTGTTTTTGGTAATCGGCCGCCTGCGTAAGAACAACAACGTGTTTTTTTGTACCGGTTGCGCGCGAATAGCCAAGAGCCACGCTATCGCAGGGGCCGCCATCAAGCAGCTTTTTGCCATCAACTTCCACAATCTGGCTTACCAGCGGCATGCTTGACGTAGAAATAAGGTAGGGCATGTCCTTCTCGTAATTTTCAATGGTGTGGTAGTCGGCTTCGCCTGTTTCAAGGTTGCTGCTTACCGCCACCAGGCGCACGGGGGAGTTGTTAAAAGCGTTGGGATCAATGGGGTCAAGTTCGTGAATTACCTTGTCAAAGGCAAATTCGCGCCCGTACGCATTGCCGGTTAGCGCGTAGCTTCTAAACGATAAATAGCGCGGGTCATTGCAGTATTTCATGTTCAAAAAGCAGCTGCGCCCCAAAAGCCCGGCGGCATAACATGAGCCCACCAGTGCACCCGCCGATGTTCCAATAATAAGCTGCGGAAAGAATTTCTTTTCCATCCAAAAGTCGGTAACGCCCGCGGTAAATTGGCAACGCATGGCACCACCTTCAAATACGGCGTTGCAAGGGCTTATGGTTGCGCCTATCCATTCGGGCGTTTGATATCGATACGTTTTCTTAAGCGCCGTTTGATTAGGGGAAGCTCCTTCAGGGGAAGTTCCTTCGAGGGAAGCTTCCTTTGTGGAAGTTTCATTTTGGGAAGTTCCTTCAGGGAAAATCCCTTCGCGTGATTCGATTTGTGTATGTGTTTCTTGCATAACGTACTCTTTTCGTTTTGCTTTTGCTTACCTGTTCGCTTCGTTTGCCTTGCTAGCCGGCATGCTTTGCAATGGGCATATTTTGCAACGGGCATGCTTTGCAACGGGCATGCTTTGCAATGGGCATGCTTTGCAATGGGCATGCTTCGCGCGTTTTTTCTTGCGCCATTATAGCTTTCCCAAGGGGCGGCTTTCAAAATTGGTGATGCTTTATACCGAAAGCGTTGCTCCACCGTAGGAATGCTGGCGTTTTTGCTGCCTACTAAGGAATACAATGGTGCTAATTGTTTCAGATCAAAAGAATTATAGGAGGCAGCAATGGTTAAGGCACTTACGTCGGAGGAATTTAAAGAGCAGGTTCTTTCGGGCAAAGGGCGTATTCTGGTGGATTTTTCTGCCGTGTGGTGTGGGCCATGCCGCATGATGGCTCCTGTGGTTGAGCAGTTGGAGCAAGAGAAGGAAGGCCAGCTTTCCGTTTACTCTGTTGACGTTGATACCTGCCCCGATGTTGCGGCAAACTTTGGCATAAGTGCTGTTCCAACCCTTGTTTTATTCGATGATGGCAAAGCTGTTCGCAGCACCATGGGGGCACAACCCATTGAAAATTTACGTAAATTTGTGGAAGCGTAGCTTTTGCTTTGAATAAAGGCAGCAAAGGTATTTATCGACACATTACTCCATAAAGTCTTGTGTGTAGCTTTTATCTGCAATAATCTGTTACAATACTTGGTTGCAAAAAACAGGCGTTGAATACTTCTGAGTTCATAGCTTACAAACAGTGCAGCTTTGAATTTGAAAGTTGTGTTCACGGCACAAATCATAAGAAACCTAAACCCACAAATTAAGGATACCGTTCATGCGTGATAAGCTTGAAAAGATAATTTCTGCCTTTGAAGACCTTGAGGTCAAAATGGGTGACCCCGATGTACTATCGGACCAAAAAGAATATAACCGCTTGGCAAAAGAGTATGCTTCTCAGCGCCCTTTGGCAGATCGTGCGCGCGATTATATTCGCGCTTGCGATGACCTTGAAGAAGCAAAAGAAATGCTTTCCGATGCCGATATGAAAGAGTTTGCGCAAGAGGAAATTGCACGCATTGAAGCTGAGCTTCCCACCATTGAAGAAGACATCAAGTTCATGCTTATTCCTAGCGACCCTGCCGATGAAAAGGACATTATCGTAGAAATTCGCGCAGCGGCTGGCGGCGATGAAGCAGCAATTTTTGCAGGCGACTTGTTTAAGATGTATGAAAAGTTTTGCTCTTCGCAAAAATGGAAAATTGAAATGCTGGACGCTTCTCCTTCCGACGCCGGTGGATACAAGCAGGTGGAGTTCAAGGTTAAGGGCGACAAAGTATACTCCGTTATGAAATTTGAATCGGGCGTTCATCGTGTGCAGCGCGTTCCTAAAACGGAAAGCCAGGGGCGCATTCAAACTTCTACCGCCACCGTGGCTGTTCTGCCTGAAGCCGATGAAGTTGATGTTGAAATCAACGAAGCAACCGACATTCGCATTGACGTTTTTCGCGCCGGCGGCCCCGGTGGACAATGCGTTAACACCACCGACTCTGCCGTTCGTATTACCCACCTTCCCACAGGGCTGGTGGTGCAATCGCAAGACCAGAAATCGCAGCTCCAGAATAAAATTGCCGCCATGGCTGTTTTGCGTGCGCGCTTGTATGAAAAGATGCTGGCGGAGCAGCAGGCAGAAGAAGGAGCGCAGCGCCTGGCGCAAATTGGCACCGGTGCTCGTGCAGAAAAGATTCGCACTTACAATGCGCCGCAAGACCGCGTGACCGACCATCGCATTGGCTTTAATAGCACGTATAACGCCGTGCTATTGGGCGATGGTTTGCAAGATGTTATCACGGCACTGCAGGCGGCTGACCGCGCGCGTAAGCTGGAAAGTTCCATTAACTAGCGGCGATTACTTTCTTAAGGGGAAGGCGTAGGGCGTCTTCCCTTTTTTATGCATTGGTTTAGCAGGCAAGAAAAAGCAGGGGAAGAGGTTAGCGTGTCTGAACTGTGGTCAATTCGCACAACGCTTGAGTGGACGCAAGGGTATTTAGAGCGCCACGGCGATAGCAACCCGCGCCTTTCTGCACAGTGGCTTTTATCTGCGGTAACGGGTTTATCGCGCATGCAGCTTTATGTGGATTACGACCGGCCGCTCTCGCAAGAAGAGCGCAATGTGTTGCGCGAATACGTGAAACGCCGCGGGGCGGGGGAGCCGCTTCAGTACATTGTGGGTACTGTGGGGTTCAGGCATATTGAGGTGAAGGTGCGCAAAGGCGTGCTTATTCCGCGCCCTGAAACAGAAGTGCTGGTGAGCGCTGCTTTGGCGGCGCTGCCCGCCGAAGAGCTGCACGTGGCGGCAGATATTTGCACCGGCAGCGGTTGCATTGCGTGCTCGCTTGCCTACGAGCGCCCTGAGTGCAATGTTGTTGCAACCGACATTTCACCTGATGCTTTGGCGCTTGCACGTGAAAATGCTCAAAACTTGGCACTTGAACAGCGCATTTCCTTCTATCAGGGAGATTTAGGCGCAGCTGTTCCCCAAGAGCTTATGGGCGGCTTTGACCTGGTTATTTCCAACCCGCCGTACATTCCTACCGCTGTTTTAGATTCGCTTGATAGGGAAGTAACCGCTTTTGAACCAACGCTTGCGCTTGACGGCGGGCAAGATGGCTTGGAGCTTTTCCGCCCGCTTACGCTTTGGGCGCATGATGCCTTGCGTAGTGGTGGCGTGTATGCGGTAGAGCTTCACGAAACTTGCCTTGATGCAGCACAGGAGTTTGCACTGCAATGCGGTTTTGCAACGTGCGAGATAGTGCGTGACCTTGCAGATAAGCCGCGTGTTTTGGTGGCGCAAAAGAGTAGCACTTCTGTAGCGTAAAGTACTTCTGTAGCATAAGAAAAGCGTGGTACACTGAATCGCGTTTACGTATTTCAGACCAACTTGTTTTAGACCTAACTTTATTGGTAGACATTGTAGAAAATCGTACAGGGCGTTTTTGTGCAATGCCGTAACGCGCCGCAGTGCGCAAGAGAGGATACGTAATGGAAAAAGATGCTTATACGTTAAAAGAAAAAATTGCGTTTGCAGCGCAAGCTTTGCGCATGCAGCTTGAAAATTGCGCGCCTGAAGTGGGCATAGTATTGGGCTCGGGCTTAGGCCCTTTGGCGGAGCAAATTGAAGATCCCACGTTTATTCCCTTTGCGGAAGTTCCCTTCATGAAAACTTCTACCTGCACGGGGCATGTTGGACGCTTTGTGTGTGGCACGCTGGGCGGAAAGAGCGTTCTTGCTATGCAGGGGCGCTTGCATGGGTACGAGGGAAATACTCCCCAGCAAGTTGCGTTTCCTATTTGGGTTATGCATGAGCTGGGTATTTCTACCCTTATTACCACTAATGCGGCTGGTGCCATTAATGAAACGTATCATGTGGGCGATTTCTGCATTATGACCGACCATATTAATTTCACCGGTAGAAACCCCATTGTGGGAACAGAGCCCGATGACATTGCATTTCGCTTTTTTAGCATGCTTGATGCCTATGATCCCGCATTGCGCCAGCTTGCACAAGCAATTGCTGATCGCGAAGGCATACCGGTTCATCAGGGAGTTTACCTGGGGCTTTTGGGTCCAAGCTTTGAGACGCCAGCAGAAATTCGTGCCTTTCGTATATGGGGCGCCGACACCGTTGCCATGAGCGTGTGTGAGGAAGTGATTGCGGCGCGTCATGTGGGCATGCGCGTTTTAGGCATTTCACTTTGTAGCAATATGGCGTGCGGTGTACAGGATACTTCCCCGAACGACATGGAAGTATTTGAAGTGGCAGCCGCCCGCTCTGCTGATTTTTGCAAGCTCATTACGGGTGTTGTGGCAGAAATGTAGTACTGCTGCGCAAGATTTGCAATAAACGTAAGTTTTGCTTGGTGGGATGCGCAAGATTTACGAAAAACGTAAGTATTTGGCAACAAAACGCAAAAAATTGGAACCTAGACTTACGAAAATCGCAAATCTTGCGCAGGTGGGTACGCACAACTTACGAAAATCGCAAATCTTGCGCAGGTGAAGAGCTTTTTATTGCGAAA
>CAVDDP010000130.1:0-5917 GCA_963607695.1 Hallerella sp. | reverse complement strand
ATGGGATGCGCTTCAGGCGGGCAGTGCGGGCGCAAGCTCCAGTGCAAGCGCCAGCAGCGCTAGTGCCAGCAGCGCCGCAAGTGCCGCTAGCGCCGCCAGCGCCGGCGAAAGTGCAGGCCAGCTGGTAACGGGCGTAACGGTGGTGCGCAGCGAATTTTTGCAGGAGCACCCGCAGGCCGTTGCGGAATTTTTGCAGGGGCAGCAGCAATCGGTTGCCACGGTGAACGAAGACCCTGCTTCTGCGGCATCGCTGGTGGTGGAGTATGGCATTATTCAGAAGGAAGCGCTGGCGCAAAAAGCCATTCCGAATTGCAATTTGGTGTGCTTAACCGGCGATACCATGAAAAATGCCTTGTCAGGCTACTTGGAAGTGCTCTATAACCAGAACGCTTCGCTTATTGGTGGTGCGCTTCCTTCCAGCGATTTTTATGTAACGGAATTTTAAAGGCGCCTTGCAACGTTTATTGCGCTGCCCAGCGCCCTGCAATGAAGCCAGGTAATAACGCCAGGTAATGAAGAAGATAACAACATATCTTTTAGAGCACACAGCGGCACGAAAAATTGCCGTTGTGTGCTTTTGGCTTTTGGTGTGGCAGCTTGCAAGCGAAGCTATTCATAACTCCATTATGCTGTGCGGGCCGCTCGATGCGCTTTTGGCGTTGGCAAAGGGGCTGGTAACTCCCTCTTTTTGGGTGGCTCTGGGTACTTCCTTTTTAGGCATTGCGCTGGGTTTTCTGGTGTCGTTTGTGCTGGGAATCGTACTGGGTGTTTTGGCTTTTCGCGCACCCCTTGTTCGCATGTTTGCCGAACCAGCCATCCATATGATGAAAAGTGTTCCGGTGGCGTGTTTTGTGGTGCTGTTTCTGGTGCTGGTGGGGTCTCGCTTTGCGGCAGTTGCCTGCGTGATTATGGTAGCGCTTCCCCCCTTATATATGGCAACCATCGATGGCTTGAACAGCCAAAACAAGCAGCTGTCTGATCTTTTTTGTGTGTTTGGCGTAACGGGTGCCCGCCGCGCTTTAGCGCTTTTTTGGCCAAGCATTCTTCCTTCTATTTGTACCACCTCAAAATCGGTTGTTGGCATGGCGTGGAAATCGGGCGTGGCAGCCGAGCTTATTGGCATTCCGCTGGGTACGGTGGGTGCGGCAATTTACCAAACAAAAATAACGCTTGCAACAAACGAGCTTTTTGCCTGGACATTTGCTTTGATTGTGTGCTCGGCGCTGTGTGAGCGCGCGTTTTTGGCAGTGCTTGACTGGTCGGGCGGGGCGGCATTTCGTGCTGCTTTGCGCTTAGGGCGGGCAAAATCTGGTGCGCAGGCGGGAAAAGGCGCAGGTGGAACCACCGATGCAAAAGGGGAAGGCGCGCGCGCTCATGCTTCCGCCACCGCTCTTGCCGGCGTCGTGCAAGGCGCAGGTGAAGCGCACCGTGCCCCCACAGAGCAATTGCCCCTGGTACAGTGCGAAAATGCTGCGGTGCACTTTGACAACGGCACAGCCCCATTTGCGCCCCTAACGTTTACCATTTCAAGCGGCACAAAACTGCTTTTATCCCAAGAGTCAGGTTATGGCAAAACAACATTGTTGCGCCTGATTGCAGGCTTAATTCAACCAAGCGAAGGGCGCGTAATAAGAAACGGCACAGGCTTCATTACTGGCACCGCCAACGCTCATGCCAGTGCCGGTGCTACCGGCCCCAGCGCCACCGCCGCCTGCTTCAACGCAAGCGCTGCCACAAAAGCCACCCCCTGCGCCTGCATGTTCCAAACCCCCACGTTGTTCGAAAATCTTACTGCTATAGAAAACATTGCCTTGCTGGTGCCGCAGTGCACTAACCAAGAGATTCGCCACACCTTACAAAAGGTACTGCCGCAGGAGTGCCTGGATAAGCCCACCTCACAACTTTCGGGCGGGCAGCAGCGCCGGGTAGAGCTGTGCCGCGCGCTTCTTTCTCCTTTTGAACTGGTGTTACTCGATGAACCCTTTGCTGGCTTAGATGCTCAAGCAGCAAATGCGTGCGTTGCCCTTATTAAAGAGTTAACAGCCAACCGCGCCGTACTTATTGCCACCCATCAAACAGCCGGACTCGAAACCGCGGGATTTCAAAATCTTGCGTTTTAGCGGGAAGTGTTAGCGGAAACTTCCCAAACACCTTTCTGCTCTTATGGCCTTTAAGCTGGGGTTTTGCAAACTCACGCTACAAAAAACCGCGTTTAATCATAAAATTTTGCAATATAGGACAAAATTCTACAATTTTTTTTGCGTTTTTCTCTTCCCACCGTGCTTTTTATTCCATATAATGGGGGCGCACATGGGGAAGGGGTGACGCATGGCAGGTTCTTCAAAAGAGCGCGAAGAAGAGTGGCGCGACTTAATTTTTGACGCATACAATCGTTGTATTGAGCAAGGCGCTTCGGTGTCTGAAATTACTATTAAGCGCATCTGCGAAGAGGCGCACATCTCTAAACCCACGTTTTATCGTTATTTCGACAACAAAGAAGACATGTCTTATTGGGTGGCACGCCGTGCAATTGACGCCGGGTTTACCCAGATAGGGCGCACATGCACCTGGTTTGTGGGGTTGTATCGTACCTGCTTGGAATTTTTGCGTTACAAGGCCTATTTTTCGGCAGCGCCTAAAAATTCCGGCAGCAGCACCAGCGGCAGCATCGTAAGCGACGTGCTTATCGACTACAAGCGCGATGTTTTAATGGAAACACTTACCAAGTATCGCCGAACCCGCATTGATTCTATTATGGCTTTTCAAATAGAGGCTTTCCTGGTTTCATCAAGCTCTATGTTTCGTTATTGGGGCGAGTCGGGCATGAATATGTCGCCCGAAGATATTGCCGCCTATATCACCAGCGCCGTTCCGTGGGGGCTGTTCAACACGCTAAAAGAGCCGTTGCGCGGTTTAAGCGACGAACAGCATCACATTAACCGCATTGCTATTTCTAGTGTGGAAGGCCGCCCGGTTGATTATTGGTCCATGCGCAAGGAAATACAGGATGGATCAGGCGTTATCAAGCAAATCATGAATGAGTACAGTGCGCCTAAGCAAAAAAAGCAAGGCGAAGTGTTCGCAAAGGCCAAATAGCCCTTTTATCTCCTAAACACCGTATCTCTATCTATTTGTGTAATAATTATTACAATCTTGTAATAAGTGCTGCTCTTGATTATTTTTTTATTTTATTTTCAGAAAGAGCTGCTATTATGACCACGAACATTTTGAAGTGCTTAGCATTTCAAAACAGGGGAATGTCTACTGAAGATATTCCGGGGGGATGTGTTTTAGATCATTTCAAAGGAGATAAGCGAAATGGTGCGACTTGAGTGCGACACTCTGGTAAAAGGTAAACGAGGAAACGACGTTTTAGAAGCGGCTTTCAAGTTGTTTTCGCACGCGTCAATTGATTCGGTGAGCATGGCTGATATTGCCGATGAAGCCCACATTGGAGTTGCTACCATTTATCGCTATTTCGGCACCAAGCAGCGCTTAATTATTCTTACAAGTGCGTATAAGTTATGCCAGCGTACCGAATGTGTTATGAATCGTTTTGAGGAAGAGCACGTTGTTGACAAGCGCGGCATTGAGCAAATTGAATTTTTGCTGATGAACTTTGTAAATGACTATCCTAAACTGGTTGAGTTATTGCGCTTTTCTACCAATGTGGATCAGTATTTTATTAACATGGATTGCAATAATGAAGATTTTGAATCGTACTTTAAGGCAATGAAACCCATCTATGATGCCATGTTCCATGCGTTCGATTTAGCCATTGCTCAAGGCGACGTTATTCCCGAATGTGATGACCGTCAGTATCAAAGAAGCTGCATTTTGGCACTTATGGGCGCTGCGCAAAAGTACGCCGCCAACAGCGTTTTCTGTGGGGAAGACATTGAGCTGCATAAGAAATGGCTTGGTTGGCAAGCGCGTGAAACCCTGTACTTCATTGGGGGGGGTTCGGCTCTAAAGCTTAGTTAATTACGCTGTTCTGCCGAACAGCGTAATTACTCGACGCTGCGAAGCGCCCTACCTTTTATAAACTTCGCGGCGATGGCCAATTTCTAATGCAAGAACAACAAGGTCATTGTCGCGAATTTCGCAAAGCGCGCGATAATCTCCAATGCGATAACGCCATTGTCCGCTGCGATTCGAGGTGAGTCCTTTTCCGTGAGCACGAGGGTCTGCGCAGCCATCTATATTCTTTAAGAGCCACGTAATAATAATGCGGCGTGTGCTCGCATCCATTTTCGAGAGCTGCTTATCGGCTCGTTTTGAGAATTCCAGCCTCCACATTTACAAATACTTCTTTGCAATTTCCGCAGCAGAAATAGTTACAGGGTCTGCTTCAAATTCTGCTTTTGCCTCATACCAAGTGGTTAAATCTAGCTCGTCTTCTATGCGTTCAAGTGCGCAGTTGCGCATGAATTCAGAAACATTTTCACCGAATGTATTCGCATAGCTTGTTATCAGGTCTTTTTCGGCACTGTCAAGCCGAATTGTCATTGTTGCGCTTGCCATATTGCCTCCTTGTGCAGCGTTAGCTCTAGCTTCCACTATAAACCTTGCATGGTGTGACTGTTTTCTGTTGTAAGACATTGTAACACAACGTTACCGACAATAGCTAACTATTTTGTTCACGCTATTAGTGAAGGTTCTTTTCTGGAATACTTTGCTTGCATTGTTTTTCGCTCTCTTGTGCTAAAATAGTTGCGAATTCGCTACTATTTAGGAGAACATATGTTATCGGTAACCGAAAGTGCATCTATTCTTGGCATTTCGCCTGCGCGAGTGCGAGCGCTTATTGCAAAGGAAATATTACCAGCCGAAAAAGCAGGTCATGCATGGCTTTTACGTGAAGAAGATGTTATGCAACGCTTATCTGAACATGCAAAAGCCGGGCGGCCTTGTGCCGCACAAAATTCAAAAACGCAGCAGACATTCTGTGACGATAGTCTTACAAACAGATATGAGCATGCAAATGAGTTATACCGAGCCTGCAAAGAGGCCTTTTGTGTTCGCCCCGATGCCGACTTGCTTACTTTGACAGAGAGCAAAGAAGAAGCGTCGTTTTATGTTGCTGTGGCTGATTTTTTTCTTCAGCAGCGCCAAAAGCAACTGGTAAAACAAGGAATTTATTAAGGGCAGGTAAAAGGTGGTAAAAGTAACGGCTAAAAACAATGCTCCTTTTTATGTAGTTTTTGGCGGAGTAAATGGTGCAGGAAAAACAACACTCTATCGTTCCGGACTATGGCGCTGTGCAAGTATGCCCAAGTCTATGTCTCGTATAAATCCCGATGAGCTCCTTCGTGAAAGCGGCGGCAGTTGGCAAAGCGCAAAAGATCAAAAGCAAGCGGGAAAAGCTGCGTTAGAGCGCATTGAAAAACTTTTCATTAAACAGGAATCGTTTAACCAGGAAACTACCTTATGCGGGCACCTTGCTTTGCGGAATATTAAGCGGGCTAAACAACTTGGATATCGTATCTTTCTTTATTATGTTGGTGTTAGTAGCGAAGAAATTGCACTTGAACGTATAGCGCATCGTGCATCGTTAGGGGGCCACTCTATAGATGAGCAAGTTGTGAGGAAGCGATTTAGCGCTTCGCTTGAAAATTTTTCGCATGCCCTTAATTACTGCGAGCAAGCAATGGTATTTGATAATACACAGGAATTTGTTCAACTTGCTTTATGGAAAAACGCAACGCTTGTATGGTTGCGAAACTCAAAAAGTTACGGAACGTGGCTTTTGGATGCCATGCAAAGTGAAGCATGGCGAAAGTAGTTGCGCGGTTCTGCCGAACCACGCAACTGCTCGACGTTGCGCGGCAGCTGCACGGGCATCTTCGCCCTTACCGCTTACGCTTTCGCTACCTTCACAGCCCAAAGGCTGCTCAGTCGCTCATCGGGCGAATCT
>CAVDDP010000129.1:0-5949 GCA_963607695.1 Hallerella sp. | reverse complement strand
TTAGACCCCGTGGGCGCATGTGTTGGCCCTAAGGGTAGCCGTGTTCGTATGGTGGTTGAAGAGCTGCGCAATGAACGCGTTGACGTGATTCAATGGAGCCCTGATCCCGCCGAATATGTGGCAAAGGCGCTGTCGCCCGCAAAGGTTTCGCGCGTTACTGTTGATGAAGAGAACAGCTACGCAACGGTAATTGTTCCCGATGATCAGCTTTCGCTTGCCATTGGCAAAGCGGGTCAAAATGCCCGCTTAGCTGCGCGTTTGACCGGCTGGCACATTGATATCAAGAGCGCCTCTTACGCGGGTGAGCCCTTACCTGCAGCAGAAAACGTGCTGTTGGGAGCCGAAGAAGAAGAAACGGGCGACGGCTTCTGTGAATACGTTAATAGCGATGGCGTACGCTGCCGCAACCATGCGCGCCCCGGTAGCGCCTATTGCGGCATTCACGCAAGCGAAGCATAACGGGCGTGGGCTTCATGGAACGTATCAGCACAAAAAAACGCGAACGCACCTGCATAAGCTGTGCGAAAAAGAGCACAAAAGGGCAGCTTTTTCGCATTGTTCGCACGCCTTTGGGTGAAGTGGTATTTGACGCAAGCGGGCGAGGCAACGGGCGCGGTGCCTATGTATGTTCTTTGGCTTGTTTGGAAAAAGCCCATAAGCAGGGAAGACTTGCAAAAAGCCTGAAATGTTCTGTTGAAGCCAGTGTGTATCAGAATGTCTACGACCAGCTTTCAGCGTATTTGGCTGAAAGCGTTGAAGAATAGGAGGCAAGAATGCCCGGAATGCGTGTTCATGAATTAGCTAAAGAATTCAACATGACCAGCAAGGAAATGCTTGATCTTTTAGCAGAAATGAAGATTCCCGCCAAGACTCACGCCACGCCGCTTAAAGAGGAGAGCGTGGAAGAGGTTCGTAAAAAACTTTCGCCGGAGATTAAAGAGCGTGCGGGAGAACTCGACGACGCTGAAGCAGCAGAGCTTGCAAAAAAGAAAGCTGCTCAGAAAGCAAAAAAGAAAGAAGAGGAAGCAGCGCGCCGTGCTGCGGTAGAAGCAGAGCGCAAGCTACGTGAAGAAGAGCGTGCTCGCCGTGAGGGTGTATTTGATAGCAAAAGCCAAAGTGCTGGCCAAAAGCCTGCGCAAGCTGCACCGAAACAGCCCGAAAAAGTTTCTGCTTATCAAACCCTGGCAGACCAAATTGAGGCCGAAAAAGCCCGTGTTGCACGCGAAAAGGCCGAAGCTGCTGCACGTGCCCGTGCCGCTGCTGCTGCTGCCGAGGTAGCAAAAAAGCGCCAGGTAGAAGAGAGTTTACGCCAAAGCCGCGAACATCATCACAGCTCAGCCAAGCAAGAGGCCGAGCAGCCTGTTCGCCAGGAAAAGCCAAAGCGTATTCCTACGGTTTCTTCGAAAGATGCCAATAAGTTTAGCTCGCTTCTTGACCAAATTGAGGCCGAGAAAAACCGCATGAAGAGCGCCGATAATGCAAAAAGCGCAAATGGAAAGGCTGCTGCAAAAAGCGGAAAAGCAACGCGCGGTGCGGGCACAAAAGGAAATGAAGCTACCAAGCAAGGCAAAGCTTCTTTGCAAGATGAGATTTATTCAACTGCAAACGTGGCTGCCGAAATGCGTGAATCAGAGCAGAACGCTACGGCTTCTTCTGCTGCAAGTGAGCGCACGAACGAGCGTGACGAGCGCACAACGGGCGAACGTGGCGGGCGCGGTAATCGTGCCGAGCGTGCCGATCGCTTAGGCGGTCGCGACGCCGGGCGTGACGCTGAACGCGGCGAACGCGGAGATCGCTCCTCACGCAAGAAAAACCGCAATAAGCGTGGCGGCCAGGTACAAATGGGTGATTACCTGGATATGGCCGATGACCAGGAGCATGATCGCTATGCTCAAATGGCTGCTCAGGCTGAAAAGCTTCAGCGCGATAAGGTGCTTGCCGAAGCACGTGCAGCTGTTGCCGCAGCTGCTTCTTCTGAAGGAGAAGGCCGCCGTAAAAAGCGTAAGGAAAAGCGCGTAAAGGAAGCGCGTGAAAAAGCCGAGCAGCAGGCAATTGAGCGCGGCTTAGACCCAACGCTTGTGTTGGACGAATCGGTTGTTGAAATTCCCCAAGGGGCAAGTGTTTCTAAGTTTGCCGAGCTCATTGGCGTGCAGCCGAATGAAGTTATCAAGCGTTTGTTCATGTTGGGGCAGGCGTTAACGCTTACCCAGTCTATGAGCGATGATCTGATTGAGCTTATTGCCGATGACCTGAACAAAAAATGCCGCGTGGTTTCTCCTGAAGAAGAATATGCCGTGGTATACAACGACACCGAAGAAGATTTGAAGCCCCGCCCGCCTGTTGTTACCGTTATGGGTCATGTTGACCACGGTAAAACATCGCTTTTGGATGCTATTCGCCATTCGGGTGTTGCAGCAGGGGAAGCAGGCGGCATTACGCAGCACATTGGTGCTTCGGTTGTGAACTTAATGGACCACCAGATTACCTTCATTGATACCCCTGGTCACGAGGCGTTTACTGCCATGCGTGCCCGTGGTGCTCAGGTAACCGACGTTATTATTTTGGTAGTTGCTGCCGACGACGGTGTTATGCCACAAACCATTGAAGCTATTAACCATGCAAAAGCAGCCAATGTTCCCATTGTTGTTGCTGTGAACAAAATTGATAAAGATGGCGCTAACCCCGATAGGGTTCGCCAGGAGCTCACGCAATACGACATTATTCCGGAAGAATGGGGCGGCCAAAACATGTTTGTGAATGTTTCGGCCAAAAAGAACCTGAACGTTGATGAGCTTCTGGAAACGGTATTGCTGCAGGCCGATGTACTGGGCTTGCGCGCAAACCCCGATGCCTTGGCTTCCGGCTTTGTTATTGAAGCTAATCTGGATAAAGGCCGCGGCCCTGTTGCTACCGTTTTGGTGCAGCGCGGTACCTTAAAGCCGGGCGACACCGTGGTGGCAGGCACCTCGTATGGCCGTGTTCGCGCTTTGATAAACCCCAAGGGTGAACATGTGAAAGCAGCAGGTCCTTCGTATCCTGTTGAGATTTTGGGCTTGAACTCTGTTCCTACTGCAGGCGATGAGTTCCGCGTATTTGAAGACGAGCGCGATGCGCGCAAGCTGGCAGAAGAGCGCGCGCTGCGTGCCCGCCTGGCCGAGCAGGAAACAAAGAGCCATATGTCGCTTGACGATTTGTTCAACCGCATTGAAGAGGGCAAACAAACCGACTTGAACCTTATTATCAAGGCCGACGTTCAAGGCTCCATTGAAGCGCTGCGCGATGCCTTCAACAAGATGGACCAAAGCGAAGTTAAGATCAACATTGTTCACGCTGCTGTTGGTGGCATTACCGAAACCGACGTTACGCTGGCTGCAGCCAGTGATGCCATTATCATTGGCTTTAACGTGCGCCCCACCGGCAAATCAAAGCAGCAGGCAGAAAAAGAAAAAGTGGATATTCGCCTGTATCGCGTTATCTATCAGGCATTGGAAGACATCAACGCGGCACGTGTTGGTTTGCTTAAGCCCGATATCATTGAGAAAGACACCGGTATTGCCGAAGTGCGCGATGTATTCCGCGTTCCCAAAGTGGGCAATATTGCCGGTTGCTACATTATTGAAGGCGAACTTTCGCGCGATGACCAGGTGCGCGTAGTGCGTGAAGGAACCGTTATCTTTGAAGGCGTGCTTTCTTCACTCAAGCGCTTTAAAGACGATGTGAAGTCGGTAAAGCAAGGCTATGAATGCGGCATTGGCGTAAACGGCTACCAGGATATTAAAGTGGGCGATACCATTGAAGGCTATCGCAATGTAGAAGTTGAGCGCACCGAGTAGCGTGCGCTTGACCCAAAGGGGTTTTCATTGAAACAGAATGCATCAAGTAGAAAACTGAATGCGCAAGCACAAGAAAATATTGCAAGCATTTTGCTGTTTGATATTTCCGACCCGCGCCTTCGCAGCGTAACCATTACGGGGTGCGAGGTAAGCTTTGATAGAAGCGCTTGTAATGTGTTTTATGCTGCGCCTGCAGGGGAATACGAAACAACAAAAGCTGCCTTTGAAAAGGCGAAAGGCCGTATTCGCTCAATGTTAGCAAAACGCTTAAGCTGGCGTGTGGCGCCCGAACTTCGCTTTATTCTAGATACCAGCGTAGACGAGGCTCAGCGTATTGCTACTGCGCTTCTTAAAGAAGAGCAGCGCCCTGCCTATATTCCCCCGGAAGAAGAGGGAGAAGAGCAAGGCGAAGCGGTTTCAGATGAAGCGGAAAGGGCGTAGCTCTATGGCAGTAACTCCGCAATCAAACGCAACGCTTGCTTCTATTGCGCAAGCTTTATGCGAACACGATAACTACCTTATTGTGGGCCACGTAAGCCCCGATGGAGATTGTTTAGGCTCGCAACTTTCGCTCATGCATGCCTTGCGCCAGCTGGGCAAAAGCGTGCAATGTGTTTTTGCAAGCGATGAAAAAAGTGTGTCGGCTTCTCTTTCTTTTTTGCCGGGCATTGATACTATCATTCCTGCTGAAAAAGCAGATTTTACCCCATGTGTGATTGCGGTAGATGTTCCCACCCATGAGCGCATGGGTGAAGCTGCTGCCGCACTTCACCAGCACGCTTCTTTTACCGTAACGCTTGATCATCATGCGAACAAAGAAGCGGTTTCAACGCTGAATTACGTTGACCCCCAGCAGGCTTCCGCAAGCTGCATTGTGTGGGAGCTTATTGGTTTGCTGGGTGTTATGCGCACCCGCGAAATTGCTACCTGCGCTTTTACGGGGCTTATAACCGATACGGGCAGTTTTCGCTATCAAAACGCCAACGCTCTTTGTTTTCGCTACGCAAGCGAAATGATGGAATGCGGTGTTGACCTGCCCTTTGTTTGCTCGCAGATCTTTCAGCGACGCAGCCTGGCATCGCTTCGGCTTGAAAATACGGCCATTTCGCGCATGCGGCTTCTTCTGGACGGCTCTTTAGCCATGACCTATGTCACGCTGGATGACTTTGCCCAGGCTAACGCCGTAAAAACCGATGCCGACATTATTGTTGACACGCTGCGCAGCATCGATGGCGTGCGGGTTGCCTGTGTTCTTCGCCAGGGAGACGAAGCGCAAATTCGCGGAAGCCTGCGCTCAAAAGATGCCACGGATATTTCCCTTTTTGCCCAGGCGCATAATGGCGGGGGGCATAAAGCTGCGGCCGGCATGACGCTTCAGGGCAAAGTTGACCAGGTTTTTGAAACCATTCAAGCCGAACTTTGCGCTTATTTGCAAAACGCCTGGAAGGAATGTTAGCGCGGTGAAGCGGGGAGAATCGGGGCTTTCCTTTTGTTTGGGAATTGATAAGCCGTGCGGCATAAGCTCTCACGATGTGGTTTCGCGCGTACGGCGCATTTTTGGCGAGCGGCGCGTAGGGCACGCGGGAACGCTTGACCCGCTTGCATCGGGAGTTCTTATTGTGTGTGTTGGCCCCGCAACGCGCTTAGACAAATACCTGGTGGGGCACGATAAAACGTATGTGGTGGATGTTGCTTTTGGTGCCGCCACCGAAACCGACGATGAAGAAGGCGCCGTAACCGAAAAACTTCCTGTTCCTCCGCATGTTTTTGATAACGATTTTGCTTCGAACTACGCACAAACGCTTACCGGAAAAATCATGCAAGTGCCTCCCGTGTATTCCGCGCTGAAAAAAGGTGGCAAAAAAGCGTGCGATGAGGCGCGCCGGGGCAATACTGTACAGCTTGAACCGCGCGAAGTTGAGATTTATAGCGTGGTGTTCCAGGAGCTTCTTATGCCAAACGCCGATTGTGAATATGTGCGCTGGCGCCTGGAAGTAAGCGTTTCAAAGGGCACCTACCTGCGCTCTTTTGCGCGTGATTTAGGGAAAGCACTGGGAACCGTTGCACATGTTTCGCATTTGCGCCGTGTTCAGTCGGGCTGTTTGCCCATCTCACA
>CAVDDP010000128.1:0-5960 GCA_963607695.1 Hallerella sp. | reverse complement strand
CATTTATGCTTCTTGCGCTTTATCCTTTTGGAAAAGCGCTACTTGCAAACCCGCTTATCTTGAGCACGCGGGTTGCTGCTATGACTCAAATTTTAACGGTAAATGTTGTGGTGGGAACGTTTTTTGCCGCCATCATTCTTGCAAGTTAATTCCCGGGTTAATTTCCGCGAGATACCCCGCTATCACTATTCCGCAAAAACGATGGGTTGAAGAGCGCCCACTTCATCTTGAACTCGACTAACGTAGCGCTCAAGGCTAAATTGGGACAACAAGTCTTGCGCAGTTGCAGGTTCATTGTATTCCGAGAGTTTTCCCACAAACGCAATATGCCCCAATACAGCCGCTGAAGAACCATATGTTTCAAGCATATGTTCAAGCGATGCAGATTTATCGCGCTTTGAAAGACGTTTACCCTGTTCATTCACGAAAAGCGGCACATGAGCATACGTAGGGTGAGGGTACCCTAATTGCTGCAAAATAAATATTTGCTGGGGTGTTGAAGTAATAAGGTCATACCCGCGCACCACAAGCGATATTCCCTGTGCGGCATCATCCACCGTAACTGCCAGCTGATATGCAAACATACCATCGGCACGGCGAATGAGAAAGTCTCCACATTGTGTAGCGAGGTTCTGAGAAAACTCACCTTGGATACCATCAGTAAAGGCAATTTCTTCTGAAGGAACTATTACCCGATATGAAGGGTTTTTATACAAGGCTTTTTCCGCGCGCTGCTGCATACTTAAATTACGGCAAATACCAGGATATACACTCTTCTCGCCCAAATGAGGGGCTGAGCTTAGCGCTTTTAAATCGGCGCGGGAACAAAAGCAGGGATACACACCGCACGAACGTTGGAGTTTCTTAAACGCTTCCAAATAAGCAGTATCTCTGTTGTGCTGATAATACGGGCCGTTATCCCATGTTAAGCCCAACATTTCATAATCGCGCATAATTTGCTGAGCGTACTCACTGCGTGAACGGTCGCGGTCAAGGTCTTCTATTCGAAGCGTTATACTTCCCCCTTGGCTTTTTGCTATAAGCCAGCACACAAGAGAAGCATAGATATTACCCGCATGCATGCGCCCCGTAGGAGAAGGAGCAAACCTTCCCACTACGGGGCGCGTATCTAGTGGTGACATGTTGGAAGAAAGCGTCATGACAAACAGGATGCGTAACAGCTTAGCACGAACTTGGTTGGCAAGTATTATTTCGCCTGAGCAAACGCCCTTCCTTGTTCAAAAGCTTTCAAGTTGGTCTCAATAGTTTTAGCGGGAACACGCTGCGCTATAACTTCTTCCCAAATAGCCTGGTCAAAATCAAGAAACACCGACAAAGCCCCTAAAAGCGCCACATTGCTTGCCTTAGCGGTTCCTGCTTCTTGTGCAATTTGAAGCGCCGGAATAAGCAGCGCACCATGAGATTCCAAGGTAGCTTGCGGATGCTCAGGCATGCTTTGAGCGCCAATGAGTACGGTCATGGGCGTCATGGTTTCGTCTGACACCAGCATATGCCCGCCCTTCTTTAAATACGGAAGGTTGCGAAGCGCCTCGGTTGTTTCAAAGGAAACCACAAAATCACTGTCGCCCAAATCGGCAATCATGGAATCAACATTTTCGCCAAAACGCACGGTAGTGGTAACTGAACCGCCACGTTGCGCCATGCCGTGAATCTCAGAAACTTTAACGTCCAAGCCAGCAGCAAGAGCAGCACGCGCCAGCAAATCGGCAGCAAGAATAGTTCCCTGGCCGCCAACGCCACATAATAAAACGGTTGTGGTAGACATGAGTAATACCCCTTTCCAGCTGCGCTTATGCAAGCGTGCTATGAGCTTCTAGCTGTTGAATGGCACCATGGCCACAATACTGCGCACATTGCCCGCACCCAATGCAAAGCGTTTTGTCAATATTCGCGTGCCCTGCTTCATCTTTTGAAAGAGCGGGGCAACCCAGCGAATTACAAACGCCACATGCGGTACAATCGGCGCTTACCGAATAGGCTTCCTTGCGCTCACGTGAAAGTAAAACACACGGATGCCTAAAGATAAGAACGGAAAGTTCATCAGAGCTGGTTGCCTCTTTTAATGCACGGCGTACATCCTTCACCACGTAGGGGTCAATAACACGCACATCGGTAATGCCCAATGCGCGAATAACACCCTCTAAATCAAGTTCTCGTGACGGGCGATTCTGAAGTGTTACCCCATTAAAGGGATTGCCCTGCCTACCGGTCATAGCAGTAGTGCGGTTGTCTAGAATACAAATGGTACCGTTTCCGCAGTTATATACGGTGGAAATAAGAGAGCTCAGGCCGCTGTGCCCAAACGTTGAGTCGCCAATAACAGCAACAACAGGCTTATGCTCTGTTCCCTGGCTTGCTACTTCATAACCGTGGGCCATAGAGATAGAAGCGCCCATGTCAATGCAGGCATGCATGGCAGAAAGCGGCGCAAGTGTTCCCAGTGTATAACAGCCAATATCACCCATAACCAGCGCACCCATGCGATTAAGCTCGCGGAACACCACACGATGCGGACAACCAGCACACAATGCCGGCGGACGCCCGGGAAGCCCTTGCGGCTGCTCAATTTTTTCCGGAAGCTCACAGCCAAACGCGGCTTTAATAAGCCCAACAGTAAGTTCGCCTTCGTGCGGCAGCGCATAAGGCGTATCGCTCACGCAAATACCCGCGCCACGCACTGCTTCGGTCAAATACGTTGAGCCTTCTTCCACCACATAAACAGCATTCACGCTTTGAGCAAACTGCGCGAGTGCTTTCTTAGGAAGCGGCCACGATAATCCCAGCTTAAAAATGGAAGCTTGCGGGAGCGCCTGGCGCACATGCTGATACGCAGCGCCTGCGCAAATAACACCAAACTCCTTTGAACCAGTAATTACCTGGTTATAAGGACAAGTTTCTGCCCATTGCGAAAGCTGCTCAATGCGTTGTAGTTGCACGGTGCGACGCGGCTTTGCATAGGCGGGCATCATCACCCATTTTGAAGGCTCAACGGGCTTGTTCTTTAGTTCGTGGTTGGTACGTTCCCCCACTTCAACCGGGGTTTTAGTATGCGACACACGAACGGAAGAGCGAATGAAGAACGGTACATCAAATTGCTCGGAAAGGTCAAAGGCATCCTTGGTAAACTGATATGCTTCTTGAGAATCGGAAGGGTCAAGCATGGGAATTTTCGCCGCAGCAGCATAGTAGTGCGAATCCTGCTCGTTTTGCGATGAGTACATTCCGGGGTCGTCGGCAGCAAGCACCACCATGCCTCCGTGAACACCGGTGCAAGCAGCGGTAAAAAGCGGATCGGCGGCAACATTTACGCCTACATGTTTCATAGTTGAAAGCACGCGCGCACCCGCAATGCTTGCGCCCACAACGCTTTCAACAGCTACTTTTTCATTGGTTGCCCATTCCGCATAAACACCTTCATATTTGCCTAACGTTTCAAGCGTTTCCGTTGAAGGAGTACCCGGATACGCAGAAGCGTAGCGAACACCCGCTTCCCATGCACCACGTGCAATAGCCTCGTTTCCTGAAAGAAGTTCCATGCATATCACCTACGATTCAAAGATTAAACAAAACGTACCAATTTGTACGGTGTCGCCGTTTTTGAGAAGCACTCTGTCAACTGCTTTGTTGTTGACCCACAACCCATTATAGGAATTGGTATCGGTAATCACATAGCCGTTTTCGGTAGCGGCAATTAAAGCATGCTCGCGTGATACCGTCATATCATTCAAAAAGATATCGCATTGAGGGCTGCGCCCTACGCTTGAAACGGTTCGCGTAAGCTCATACACACAGCCACTTTGCGGCCCGCGCACCACATGAAGCGACGCTTTTTTTGCAGGACTGGCGGGAATAGCTTGAACATTTTCAACCGCCACGGGGGTAAATTTTTGTGTAGCTTCTGAATAGTGAAACCCGCAAGATACACAAGCGTTTTGGTTGTTTTCTCTTTTTGCACCGCACACCGGGCAAAATTCATCCATAAGAGCCTCCTTACCAGGTACTTCTATCAACAATAAGCGGGGTGGTGTTTACTAACGTTGAAGTTGCGCTTGTTTGCTCATGGGTAAAGTTTGCAATGAAGCGCTGAAACCAAATACCAATACCTTCAAACATATTGGGCGCTGAAACATCCTCACAGCTTACTATGGTAACAGTTGCAAGCACTTCATTGTGCTGCTTAAACGTTAACGTACCCAGCTTATCGCCCACGTGAACATCTTCGGTAATTGTATCGAATTCAACTTCCTGAGAAACATTACCCCGAAGGTCAAAAACATCCACGGTCTGCGTGGGGTCTTCTACTGTTGCCGCAATAGTTTTATCTGTCCATCCCTGGTGTGCTACATAAGCAACCACCGGCACACTTTGCTCTTTCCCACTTTTGGTAACAGTTTTTGTTTCAGTGGAATTGATAAGCTGATAGCTTGTTTGATGCTCAAAAACCCAGTCGAAAAGCGTTTCACAATCGGTAAAACGTTGAGATTCACTGGACGAATTAATAACAACGGCAATGTATGTTTTACCATTTCGCTCACAGGCACCGGCAAACGAGGCTCCTGCTAAGGCGGTGTATCCGGTTTTAATGCCACAAGCCCCTTCATATTCCTCAAGCATAAGGTCGGTAGAGGTAAGCTCTATGGTTTCATTGGCGCCATCGCGCAAAACGGTAACGTTGGCGCTTGGTTGACACACAATTTGGCGAAACGTGCTGTTTTGCATAGCGTAGGCGCACATGGTAGCAACATCGTGAGCAGTGCTATGAAGGTTTCCGGCATACGCGTCAAAATCAAGCCCGTGGGGGTTTTCAAAAACAGAGTTTTCCATGCCAAGCTCTGCGGCTTTTTCGTTCATTTTTACCGCATACGCTTCAACAGCTGTTTCGCTTCCTTCCACCCAGGCTGCTCCTAAGTTTTCGGCAATAGCAAGAGCGGCGTCGTTTCCTGAAGAAACAAGCATGGCCGTTAAGGCCTGGTCAAGCGTTAAAACGTCGCCTTCCCACAACGATGCGCTTGATTCACCAATTGCCGCAGCTGCCGCACTTACCGTAATGGTAGTATCAAGGGAAGCATTCTCAAGTGCCACAATGGCAGTCATAACTTTGGTGATGGAAGCAATCTGCGTTTCTGTGTTTGCATTGCGCTCAAAATAAACGGTGCCTTCGGTGTCCATAACGTAGGCAAACTGCGCATCAATGCTAGGACATTGCGCAACAGAAAGCCCTAAAGCTTCTACCGATTCTCCATAGACAATATCGGCCAGGCGCACATCGGCAAAAGCGCAAAAAGGCGCAGAGCAAGCCAAAAGCGCGGAAAGCAAAAGCGCGAGGGCAGTGCGCGCAAAACAAACAGAACAATGACCAGAACGCGCAGAACGAACGGAACACGCAGAAGAGAGAACCTTATTCACTGCAAAAGCCCCTATTCTTTTTCATCGTCGTCGGGAACTTCGTAATCTTCACCATGCTCGATAATCTCGTTTACCGCATCATAGGTAGAGCTAAAGCGTTGAAGAGAAACTTGCTCGCCGTTTTTGTCGTATACGGTACGCTCCACATAAATGCTGCGCCCATTGGAGCCTCTCGTTTTCACACGATACGCAGTGGGAGCCATGTCGGTGTTCAGTACGTATTTTGTTTCGTACTCTTCCCCTTCTTCCCAATTTGAAACATAGGTTTCAACACTTCGTTCAGGAGAAACACCCCAAAGCGTTACCGTTAGTGTTCCATCGGTATAAGAAGTGGTAAGTAAAATATCAGATGCAGTATCGTTTGACCAAATCAGGTCAAGGTCGGGCCATGAAACAGCGGCGTCACGGCCAGCGGGGTAGCTTGAATCATAAATGGTGTGGTTGTGGCGCCGATCAACGTAGTAGCCGCCTTCGTATACCGCGTTGAACACCGTGGTGGCACCCTGGCAAATGCCGCCGCCGAATGCGGTGCT
>CAVDDP010000127.1:0-5963 GCA_963607695.1 Hallerella sp. | reverse complement strand
GGTAACTTGTGCGGCGGCGGAAGTTGCAGTGCCGGAAGTTGCGGTGCCGGAAGCTGCGAGGTCAGAAGTTGAACAGCCACAAAACCAGCCCGCATGCACTAAGCAACCCCAAAAGCTTGAGGGTTTTTCTAACCCGGCGGTGGTGCAGCGTGTATGGCAGCGCGCCTTTGCAGAAATTAAGCGCAACCGCCCTGCTTATACTTCTTTACTCATGAGTGCCCATGTTGCATTCAACGAAGCAACAGGCTCTTTAACTATTGCATTTCGCCCCGGATACGCGTTCGCGCTTTCTATGCTGCAAAAACCGGAAGCGCTGGATTATTTGCAACAAGCGGTATCTGCTGCTGCGGGTGCCGAAATTCCTGTTGAAGTTATTGCGGAAGGTGCTCAAGCTTCACCGGCTGCAGCAACGGCTACAACTGCCAACGCTACAGATATAGCGGCAACCGCAAGCGCTGCCACAACAGCGGCATCTGCAAGCGCTGTCGCAACGGCGGCAACCGCAAACACTGCGGCAACAAACGCTTCTTCCCAGGTCACCGATACCGTAAGTGAAGCACCTGTTGCCAATACAACAAGCGTTGAACCAGCCGCCGATGCACTTTCACAGGCTACCCCGGGTTGGACTCCCTACGAGCAGGATACCAGCGCCTATTGCAAGGAAGCTCAAACAGCAAGCTTTCAAGCACAAGAAACTACCCATGCGCCCTATGATTACGAATATGAAGAAGTGCCGGTAGATGTTTACGAGCAGGATGACCCGTTTGCCCTTCCGGTAGATGATGAACCCACCATTGAGCTGAATGAGTTTCAGCAAATGCTTGCCACTAGTTTTGGCGAAGGCGTGGTAGTACAAGAAGAGTAAAAAGCGGGCTTTTTGCCCCGTGTGAATAGATTGGAGATACCCCATGGATATGAAAAAAATGATGAAGCAGGCACAAAAAATGCAACGTGACCTGGCCATTGCACAAGAAGAAATCAAGAAGATGGAGTTTGAAGCAACCAGTGGTGGCGGCATGGTGAAAGCTGTTGCTCAGGGCGACGGCACCATTAAATCGCTTGAGATTGCGCCCGATGCCGTTGACCCCGAAGATGTTGAAATGCTCCAAGACATGGTTGTTGCAGCTGTAAATGAGGCATTGCGTGGCGTGGGCGATATGGGAAGCCAGCGCATGAACTCCGTTACCGGCGGCATGGGCAACATGGGTTTGCCGTTCTAGGCCGTAGCACACACAAAAAATACCCACCGCTTCCCCTTTTTTATTGGTAAGAAATGATTGCAGCACCTGCCATACAAACGCTTCTTGACGAGCTTGAACGCCTTCCGGGCGTGGGGCCAAAGTCTGCCCAGCGCATTGCGTATTGGATCTTGAACACCGATTCCGATACGGCGCTTCGCTTGTCAAATGCCATTGTGGAAGTAAAAGACACGGTGCATTTTTGCCCGCGCTGTTTCAATTATGCGCAGGGGGAAGAGTGCGAGATTTGCGCATCGGCCAAGCGCGATACCAGCATTTTGTGCGTGGTGGAAGAGCCGCGCGATATTCCGCCCATAGAGCGCACGGGCGTATTTTTTGGGCGCTATCATGTTTTGGGTGGGGCGTTGTCTCCCATGGATGGCATAGGGCCAGATCAGTTGCATATTGCTGCACTTATGCGCCGGCTTGCGCAAGAGGAGATTCAAGAAGTGGTGCTGGCAACAAACCCCAATGTAGAAGGGGAAACCACCGCTACTTATCTTGCCCGTTTGATTAAGCCGCTTGATATCAAAGTGTCGCGCCTGGCAAGTGGCCTGCCCGTTGGTGGTGACCTTGAATACGCCGACGAAGTAACCCTTGGCCGCGCCTTAGAACAGCGTCGCGTGCTTTAAGGGCAATTAGTTAGTGCGAAGCGTGCAGGGAGAGGGTTGAGGCGGAATATAGAAGCGTGAAGCCGCTCTGACGAGCGGCTTCACTAGTATTCTCAGTCGGAAAAGATCAACACTTTGTCCCCTCCAAAAGCAAAGGTTGAGCTTTCCCGAAGCTCAGAAAGCGAAAATTGAACATACGTAGTATAGCTGGTTTGCCACGCCGATGCAAAGGTTTTTTTAAGGTAAATTTAGCACGCTAAAGCGTCTTAAAAAGCGAATGAAATCCCAGTTCAAGTGCCTACTTTTTATTCGCAAAAAAATTGCGTAAGCTTGCTGCCATGCTTTTTTGCCCTACCGGCCAAAGCGTTGGCTCAAAATCAAAAATCTCTTGCATATTTACATCTTCAAGCTCAAGGGCGTTGTCGTAGCAAACATGCAGGCAAAGCTTGCAGCGCACACAGCGCGAGGCATCAAATTCAAAGTACCAGCCAGGTTCATCTTCACGAGGAATAACACTTTTACTCAGCGCTTTTGTGGGGCAAATAAGTACGCATTTCTGACAAGAGGTGCATGCGCTCTCGTTAAGACGAAGCGACGCAAACCGCCGCGAAGACACCACAACATCCTGTGGCTCGCCAATCTCTGCTAACGCATTAAGCAGCTTATCGTGGCGATGCGGCTCATCAGGGGTGCCTGTGGCTTCCCCTTTTTTTGAAACATCAATACCCATTGCCTTTTTAAGTTCTGCGGTAGCTACCGTGCGTGCCGCTTTACCCGCCACATCTTTGGTGCGGAAGAAAAGGGAACGACGCTCGGCGGAAAGTTCCTCTTTGCTGAAATCAATGCAGAAATCTTGCGGCAGGCCCGTTGTGCATTCAATACGCACGGGGCTTCCCATGCCAAGCAGCAGCTCGCTTGTTTCGTAAGCTATGTTGTGCGCAAGGGCGCCGCAGTGGTGATACTTGCACGTTTTGCAGTTGCCATCGGCCATAATAATGTTGGTTATGCCGTGGGAAACCAAGCCCAAAAGAAGCGATTCCTCTACGCGGGAAAGGCATTCCACCGCAATAAGCTTGCTTTTGTTTGCCTGGCGGTTAGCCATAACGCGGGCGCAGGCAAAACAAGCAATACCTTCAGCTTCCTGAATAGCTAAAACAGCGGCCTGGGTAAGTTCGGTATCGGTGGGGGTAAGCGGCATTAAAGCCTGAACAGGGCAAACGGTAGTACATGCCCCACAGTTCACGCACTTTGCCTTATCAATTTCCAGGCTGCGTGGCAAAAGGGTAAGAGCGCCTGCGGGGCAGGCGTCAACGCATAGGGTGCAGCGCGAATGCGTGTTTTTAAGCGGCATGCAGCGCTTTTTGTCCAAAACCACATGGCTTTGAACCAACGCATCGCTCATTTCTACAATGTCAGAAAGGTTTGGCATGTTTTACCCTTGCTGTTTACTCTTGCCGTTCGCGTTTGCTACTTGCGGTTACTGCTTGTGATTGCTGCTCGCGGTTGCTGCTTGTGATTGCTGCTTGCGATTGCAATATGCGGTTGCCGCCTGCCCTTGCCGCTTGCCTTCACACGCGCTAGTCAAAGCAAATGTCTTCCAGGCGCGCCAGTTCTTCAGGTGTGTTTGCATTTACAAAGCAGCCACCCATAGGCTCGGCCTCAAGAACGCGCGAATGTGTAAATTCCTTCACATCAACCAGGTCAAAGAACGACTGCGCACGCTTATTTCCCTGTTCAAGGCGCTTTTTAATAGCGGGCAAGCACGTTTCTTTTCGATACAAGGCATGGAAGGGCTCAAAGCCATGCTTGTTTACGGGCACCACCACATCGCACTTGCTTTCGTTCATCTCAATGGACTCGGCGCACACAAGCGAGGCACTTGCAAGAACCATGTCGCACGCCACAACCGCAACGTAAGGGCTGCTGGCCGCTTTAAGGGCGGTGTATAAGCCAGGAAGAGCACCGCGAAAATCGTACTCGTCTTTTACCAGGCGAATATTCAGGTCGGGGTACATTTCGTGGACAAATTCCAGGTTGGGAGCTTCGTTCGTGGTAATAACCAGCTCGTCGGCAGCGGGGGCCAGGCGCTCGATCAGCCGGCAAATCATGGGGCGCCCGCCAAACGGTACGGTTGCCTTGCTGCGACCCATGCGGCGGCTTTCCCCGCCCGCTTGAATAACCACTGTTACGTGGGGGCGCACATAGTATTCCTCTATGAAATCCACCAGGGGCGTAACATCGTTAAGCGGGAACGCCTTAATGCCATACGTTTGAGCTGCGGTTTCTACTTCAGGGATATTGGTTACTACCGCAACAGTGTTGCTGGTGGGCATTTTTTGGGCAATGTCAAGGGAAGCAAGGGAAGCGCCCAGGGAAGTGCCTTCGCTGGTGCCCGGCGCGGCATCTTCGCTTCCACGGAGCTGCAAAACAGGCGTCTTCGTATTAAGCGCCGCTTCGATTAATGCCTGGTCAGTAGCAGAATCGGTATAGGTAAGCCCGCGCAAAAACTGCGTGAAATCGGTGTCAAGCGAAAACCCGCGCTTGGCTCCTTCCACAAAAACACGCGCCACATTTGCATCCGCTTCGTTTTCTGCGCGCATAATCTCAATGCAAGGAAGCCCGCTTTTGCGATACCCTTCCACCACCACAATGTCGTGACCAGGCATGCTGCGCACAATTTCGCTACATTCCACTTCTTCATCAAGCGTTTTAATGCGCGCCATAAGGGTTGGCGAGGCAATTACCGTTTCCGTGGCGCCCGCCGCGCGGTGGCGATACGAGTCTTTCCCGGGGTGGTCAATGTCAAACTTTGAATGATGGTGATGCTTAACGCTGCCCACATCGTATCCGCGCGCCGTAAGCTGGGCAATCACGCGCTCAATCAGCGTTGTTTTGCCTGAATTATGGCGTCCAACAAACGAGATGGCAGGGCTTGGGATATACATGTGCTTCCTTTTATGTGTGTGGGTTTCTTTTTGGGTGAAGATTATAGCATTGTTGTGTACGTGCGGCAGATATTGTAAGGGAAGGGAAAGGAAGGGGAAGGCATGGAGGAGAGGGAAGATGGTGGCGAAGGCGAAGGGGAAGCTGTGGCGCCTGCTGCGATGTGTGAGGGGAAGTTGTGGCGCCTGCTGCGATGTGTGCCGTTCACAGAAGCTGTGGTTGCGCTTGTTGAAGAAGCACGCTATACTTGCCTGCGTACTTTAGCACAGTGGAGTGATGGAGTGAATGCGCACCAAAAACCGAACAAGGCAGGTGTGCTTTGAACGCCAACCACTTCCCCTTAGTAAAAAACACCGAAAGGAAACAGGTTCATGAAAAAGAAAACAATTGCTGTTCTTGCAGCATGCGCTGCTCTTGCCTTAAGTGCGTGCGTATTTGCGGGCTGCTCAAGCAGCTCTTCGTCTTCGGCAAGCACTTCTGCCAGCGCTTCCGCCAGCACCAGCACGGCAAGCACCACCAAGTTTGTTGTGGGCTTTGACGCGGAATATCCTCCGTATGGTTACGTAGGAAACGACGGCAACTACACCGGCTTTGACCTGGATCTTGCTGCCGAAGTTGCCGAGCGCAACGGTTGGGAATTTGAGTGCCAGGCCATTGACTGGGATGCAAAAGATTCTCTGATTGAGGCGGGCACCATCACCTGCATTTGGAATGGCTTTACCATGGAAGGCCGCGAGAATGACTACGCATTCTCCGAGGCATACATGAACAACAGCCAGGTAGTTATGGTAAAAGCAGATTCTACTATTAAAAGCGAAGCCGACCTTGCGGGCAAAACGGTTTTGACTCAGGCTGGTTCTGCTGCTGAAACTATTCTTACCGACGATAGCGCCGACGGCAAGGCTTCGCTTGCTGCTACGTTTGCGGGCGGCAAGGTAACCACCATTGCCGATTACACGAATGCTGTTATGCAGCTTGAGGCTGGCGCCGTGGATGCCGTTGCTTGTGATAGCTCCATTGCCGATTACTTCATGGCTCAAAACCCCGGTGCCTATAGCGTTGCTGTTACGCTTTCCAGCGAGCACTACGCCGTAGGTTTCAAGAAGGGCAATCAGGAAATGGCCGATGCCGTGACCAAAACCTTGAAGGAAATGGTTAAAGACGGCACGGT
>CAVDDP010000126.1:0-5975 GCA_963607695.1 Hallerella sp. | reverse complement strand
GTATTGTTGTCATTGTTGTTGTCATTGTTATTTCCAAGCAAATTGACAACTTGGTAAGGATGTTCGGGTTCAGCAGCTCCTGCTTCTTCAAGTAAATGCATGCCCATTTGCAATAAAGCAGCTGCTACAAGGGGCATTGATGCGGCAAATACGCTTGCTTCCAAAGATCCAAATAATAAAGAAACAGAAAATATAAAAGCCGAGAAAACGGTGCCGGAAGCTGCAGCAATCACACAAGATCGTGTGCGCAGGCGGCTGAATGCCATACCGAAATGTATCAGGTATACCCCTGAAGTTACCCCCGACACTATGCCTGAAGCATAAATACAAATTTTGCTGATGTTTGGGTTTAGATAACCAGCAAGAGGGGCGATAAGTGTTGCAAGAGATATACAAAGGGGCAAAATCCAAAGAGCAACCGCGCTTTGTAATATTTTTGCTGTTGCTTTCTGATAAATGCCAGCAAAAAGAAGGGTTAAACATACGGCTATAATACTCACAAGATACACGGTATCAAGTACATTTTCGGGCACGGAAGCTGAAGCATAAATACCAACACTATGAAAGTTCATAGAAACCCATGACGTAAAACAAGCCTGTGCAAGGCCTACGATAAACTCGGGAAGGCCCAAAAGTGTACGGGTTTTCTCTTTCTTATTGTCTTTTGTTTTTATGGTAGCTTGTGTATTTGTACTCGTTTCTGCTTTTGTGTCTGCCTCTACGGTTGTGCTCTCCATAATGCCCCCCTCTTTTTTGCGACTGAAAGCCTTATTAACCTTTTTTAATCCCCCCCAAGCTTTGAGTGCAAATGTGAAGACGATTATAGCATTAAAGAAATAGCTAGCTGAAACGGGAGGATGTCATTTAAAAATTTTTTTCGTTTACTTTTAAATAAGACCAGTTCAAGCCACATCATGCTTTAAGCATGATGCTCGTTTCTGAAAAAAAGTGCTCTGAAACCGATGTGTGAATTAAATGTGCGCATATTGTGAAGATGTCTTCGATGGAAACTAAAAACAGGGGAGGGGGAAATATGAAAAAGCTCCTTATGACACGTCGAACGTTTGCGAAGACAGCTGCGGTAACAGCGGCGGCGTTGGGCGTTTCTGGCTCTTTTGGGCAAGCCTTAGCAGAAACGAATGAAAGTACAACTTCAACTGCAGGTGAAGTTAAGCACATTCGTTCTTGCTGTCGAGGCTGCGGCAAAATGGAATGTGGCGTATGGGTAACCGTACAAGATGGTAGGGTTATCAAGTCGGAAGGTGACGAGAGTGCATTCCAAAGTGCTGGCAACCATTGCGCAAAAGGTCAAGCATCGTTGCAGGCGGCCTATCATCCGTCGCGTTTGCGCTACCCATTGCGCCGTACTACACCAAAGGGTGAAAACCCCGAGTGGGAACGCATTACCTGGGATGAGGCTTACAAAGAGACTGCCGAGGCTATACAGGCAAACCAAGCAAAATACGGTAAAACAACCTGTATGTTTATGGGTGGTACATCGCGTATTTGGGCTATGGGCCCGTATTCTGCTTTGAAGGCTTGTTTTGGTAGTCCAAATGGCATTCAGGCAAACGAGATTTGCAAAGGTCCGCGTTTTTATGCAACTAATTTGGACGCTTCAAACGCATACAGCTGGATGGAAGTTGTTGGACGCCCGCGCGTATTCGTTCAATGGGGTGGCGCTTCTGAATTGTCTAACTACGACGACAGCTGCCGTACAACGGTAGACGTTGCAACGCGTGCTGACTATCACATTTTGGTTGACCCGCGTCAAACAAACCTTGGCAAAGAAGCAGACATTTGGGTAAACCTGCGTCCTGGCACCGACGGTGCGGTTGGCAACTGCTGGGCTCAGGTCATTATCGAAAATGACCTTATTGACGACCTGTATGTGCGCAAATGGATGAACGCACCAATGCTTGTTGTTGAAGAAGAGAGCTTTGTGCCAACTGCTTGTGCTTCAACGGCGCAGTCTAAAAAGATTAAAACGCGTTTGCTGAAAGAGTCCGACATTCTTGAGGGTGGTTCATCGGGTCGTTTTATGGTTATCAACGAAATGAACGATGAGCTGTCTTGGTATGACACAACAGCCGACAATCCTGGTTGGGAAGGCGAAGATTGGACTCCTGCTACAGAAGGTAAGGTACCAAATCAACCTGGTCTTGACGTAACGGGTCAAAGTCAAGGTTTTGTGCTTGACTATACGCCTTTCCCTGATGGGCTTTATCCGGCGCTTTATACGGAAGAGGGTGGCCGTGAAGTTACACTCAAAGATGGTACAACCGTACATGTGCGTACCGTTTGGGAACACTACATTGACTTCTTGGAAGACTACACTCCTGAAAAAGCTTCCGAGATAACCGGCGTAGATGCAGATGTTTTGCGTAAAGCTGCTATTACCTATGCAACGCGTCTCGATCCGTCTACTGGTTATGGCAATGGCGGTATTCAATATATGCTTGCTCCTGAGCATGCCTGCAACTCGGTACAAAATCAGCGTTCTTGCGACTTGGTCTGCGGCATAACGGGTAACATGGACATTCCGGGCGGCATGCGCGGGTCTACTCCTGGTTGGCCTTACATGGACTTAGCTATGACCATGGGCGACTCTAAAGAAATTCCTTCTTACGACTCCAGCACCATTTTGGGTAGCGAGCGCTTCCCCATGATTGGCAGCGATAAGGGTCCTGGTTGGGCAGACTGCACCTCTATCTATGATGCTATTAATACTGGCGACCCGTACCCGGTTACCGTTGGTATTGGTCAGACTGGTGACTTCATGAATCAGGGCAACAGCATTTACAACGCTGAGCAACTTTGCAAGCTCGATTTCTGGTGTTCAATTGACCTTTGGCATACACCAACGGTTGATATGATTGCCGACATTGCTATGCCGGCAGCTCACTGGATGGAACTTGACTGCATTCGTAAGTCTCAGGGTTCATCAGGTGCTTTTGGTGCTACTGTGAAAGCAGTTGAACCTCCGGGAGAAGCAAAGAACGACCTAGAAATTGTTGTAGGCATTTACAAAGCGGCAGGTGTTCCTTACTTCGACGAGACCAAGCATGGCGCGAAATGGCTTGAAGGCGACGAATGTGTTGATGCTTGCAACGAGATTTGCATTTCCAGCTTCCGTATTCCAAAATGGTCTGATTTCAAGGAAGAGTTCCAGAAAAATGGTTGGTTCGATTCCAAGATTGAAAAATACGAGGACTGGGGCGTTTATCGTCGTTACCAAATTGGTAATGGACACGTTTCCGGTGGCTTCCCGCCTGTAGCAAAACAGCGCCAAGGGTGGAATACCACAACGCATAAACAAGAAATTTGGTCGCTTACTTTAGAGTCTTGGCTGGTTAATGGCGTTGGCAACAACGATGTGACACCAAACATCTGCTTCAGCAATGAGAAGTTCTCTAAAGACGAAGTATTCCCGCTGTTCTACGAGGCAGATCATAGCCCGGTGAAAGAGCCCGAGTCCTACACTGATGAAAACGCCTTCTTGCTTACAACGGGTCGTCGTCAAGGAACCTATTTCCACTCTGAGCATCGTCAGCTGCCCTGGTGTCGTGAGCTTTGGCCGGTTCCTCGTTTGGAAATGAATCCTGTTGATGCAGAGCGTCTTGGTCTTGAACAAGGCGACTGGGTATGGATTGAATCTCACTACGATGCTACTGAGTATACCGAAGAGTTTACCCACAAGATTCGCGAAGTAGTTGACCTTTACTACGGCATTGAGCCTGGTGTGGTAAATGCAGAGCATCAGTGGTGGTACCCAGAGCTTGAGCAGGCTGATCACGGCTTTAAGCTTTCTGGTGTTAACTGCCTTATTGACCGTCATGCGCAAGACCGCATTTGTGGTTCTTCGAACCTACGTGCATATCCTGTCAAGGTTTACAAAGCAACGGCAGAGAATTCGCCATTTGGTAATCCTGTTCCTTGTGGTGATGATGGTACGCCAATTATTCATACCTGCGATGACGAACGTCTTAAGGGTTGGCTGCCAGACTACGAGAGTGCAAGAGGGGAGAAATAGTCATGACACATTATGCTATTCTTACCGACCTTAATAAGTGCGTCGGCTGCCTTGCTTGCTCAGTTAGCTGCAAGGCTATCAATAACGTTCCTATTGGCAACTATTGGAACAAGGTGTTACGTGTAGGCCCAAATCCACGAAAAGAAGGTGGACAATGGCCAGATGTGTATACCTACTTTTTAACGGTGCAATGTCAGCACTGCGAAAACCCAGCTTGTGTAGCTGTGTGCCCAACCGAGGCTTCGCACATTGCAGAAGACGGTACGGTACAAATTGACAAATCTAAATGCATTGGTTGTCAGTTCTGCGCCATGGCGTGCCCTTACAACGTACGTTATTTAAACGAAGAAGAACGCGTTGTAGAAAAATGCACGCTTTGCGAACAGCGTATTGCACAAGGGTATTTGCCTCAGTGCGTTGCACAATGCGGCGGTCGTGCTCGCTTCTTTGGTGATCTTGATAAGGGCATAGAAAGTTTCGAGTGTCCGGGTGCAGATATTGTAGATAAATCCTACGATGCACAATCGGCTGCTCGCTGGAAGCTTGGCGATATTACTGGCGAGGGTAATGAATATCCAGTGAAGCCTTATAAAGAGAGCGACTTGCATCATTTGCCCGATGTGGGTAATAAGCCTGGCTTCATCTACCTTCTGCGCAATGAACAGTGGCAGGGAGAGGAGTAAGTCATGGAACTTCAATGGCCTTTGATTATCTTTACTACATTAGTTGCGTGGTGTGCAGGTTTGTTTGGCGCGCAAGCGGTAGCTGCTTTGCGCGGTGAAGCTAAGAATTCACAAATGGTAAGCTGGATTGCGGCTGCTGTTTTACTTGTAGCTGGTGGAATTGCAGTATTTATGCACCTTGAGCATTGGGAGCGTATCTTTAATGGCTTTGGTCATATCACATCGGGTATTACCCAAGAGCTCATCTGCATTGTAATTCTGGCTATAGTGGCGGTAATTTATTTGGTAATGTTGCGCAAGTCAGGCGAGGGAAGTGTACCCGCATGGTGTGCAATAGCAGCAATTGCGGCTTCGGCTTTACTTGTTATCGTTATGGCGCACTCATATGTTATGTCTGCTCGTCCTGCTTGGGATTCAATACTTCAAATTGGAAGCTTACTTGGTGCAGCTTTAATTATGGGTCCTTTAACCTTAGGCGTTATTATGACTGTTAAAGGAGACGATACTGCTCCGTTATCCAAGGTTGCTTTAATAGCAGTTGTTGTGGGTGCAGTGCTGATTGTAGCTTATGCCATTGCGATACAGGTATCTGGTGGATCTTTCACTAATGTTGGTTATTACTTTGACCCAACGCATCCTACCAGTGGTATGGAAGATGCTAGTGCAACCGTTGCATCCCAGCTTCCTCTTTTGTGGATAGGTGGCGTTATTGTTGGAGCTGTTGCTCCTGCAATATGTGCATTCGTTGCTATGCGCAATTCTAAGCTTTGGTTGGCTTTAGGAGCAGCAGGTACACTTTGTGCAGTAGCTGGCGCAATTTGCATGCGTGCAGCATTCTATGCGGCAGGTTTGTCGGTCTTTATGTTCTACTAAGATAAACTGACCTTGAAAGTGCAAGGCACCTCACACGTAGTCCCCCTGCGTGTGAGGTGCAAGATAAAATACTTGCGAATGCGCAAAATGCACTACTCAGTAAAGCGTTGGTAAGTATTTAAGAGACGTTATAATAAAAGCCCCTTTGCGAGTGCGATTCTTATCTTCCTCAACCCCCTTGCAAACGTAAGAATCGCTCTCGCCAAGTGGGCTTTTATTTTTTTGTACGATTTATTTTTATCTGCGCTATTGCAGCATACTTCAAGCTAGTCAAGAGTATGGAGCTGGTGTGGTTGACGCGGGTGCAGGCGCGGGTGACGCGGGCAACAGAGGCGCGTTCATGGGGAGAAATTACTCGCAAAGAAAGCTTGTCATATAAATGGGCA
>CAVDDP010000125.1:0-5978 GCA_963607695.1 Hallerella sp. | reverse complement strand
TCAACAACGCTGGTGCGCTGAATCACCGAAACGCCTTCAATCTTATTGATTGCCGTTATCACGCTTGTTTCGTTTGAATCAACGTTAAGCAAAACCGCAGATAGCAGCGTTTCTGGCTCGCCATAGGTATCCCAGAAATGCCTGAAGCCTTCCGTATTTGCCGCAAGGGTACGAACATCGTCTAAGCCCATGAAAATAGAGAAGTCTAAGGAAGAACCTGTTTCTACCAGGTGCCCCACTACCGTTACTTCCTCGCCCAAAAGGGTGCCGGTTCCGCTTTCAAAGCCGCCCACCTTGCTGCCAATAATAATTTCGCCTGTTGCAAGCGAAGTAATATCTTCCTGGCAGAACGGCAAAATAACAAAGTCGGTGCTCGCATCAAACCCAATAATGCGTGACTCTTCGCCCGTTGAACAGCATGCCGCCGTAAGCGTAGTGCCATAGAACTGCCCGGTTATGTTCTTAACCCCTTCAAGGGAGGCAATTTTATCTAAAACCGATGAATCAAAATAGGCGGTAACGGGCGCGCCCGTAAACAAAAGCTCGTTATCTGACACCCAATTTCTAACATCGGATGGAACGACTATCAGCTCGGCGCCGCTGCGCTCTTCGTTAAGCTGCACACCACGTTGCATGCCGCCGTACAGCATAAAAAGCGAAACAAAAACCGTTGCCGCTATGCCTATAGTAAGCACCATAGATATAACCTGCGATTTTCGCTGTTTAAGATTTCTGAAAATAAGTCGTTTCATCAGATGTTCCTATCAATTTATAAGGGTAGCGCGAAGAATAAAACGCGCGCACTGTTTCTCAGGGAAGGAACAGTGCGCCCCTAATTACGTGCACGGCAGGGCAAAACGCAAGCGCGCATTACCCTGCCAGGAAATTAAACTTACAGCCCGCAGTATGCGCCGCAGAGTTTAACCAGTTCGTCAACGGATTTGCCGGTAGAGTTCATTCCCACCTTGTCAACCGTGTTCCACTGCTCAGTCAAAGAGCTGGTGAAGTGAGCAGAAGAAATGTTGCCCCAGGTATAGGTCTCAAGAAGCTTCTGATGAAGGTCATTAGTGGCCTTAGAAGGATCTACGCCAAATGCCTCAAGCAAAGTAGAGGTTGGGGTAACATAAGCGGTGCCGGAATCATTTTGACCCTGAATCAACGTAGCAGCATCTGCCGGGTTCTCTTCAATCCACTTGCAAGCAGCGTCTACTGCAGCAGCAATACGGGCAGAAACTTCGGTGTTGGAATAAACAGCCTTATTGCCTGCCAGGAAGCAGCATGTTTGATCCTTGAAGTTCTTGTCAGTTGCGTTGTTGAAAATGCGGGTGTAACCAAAGTACTCAACAGCAATTTCTACATAGGGGTCAAAGTTTGCGAATGCAACAATGTTGCCGGCAGCAGCTTCGGTAAGCATAGTGCCAATATTGCCTTCTGTAATGTACTCGCAAGACTCTGGGTCGGCGCCAGCATTCATCATAGCAGCGCGCAAGAAGATTTCGCCCATATCATGAGTGTCAAAGGTACCAATCTTCTGCCCTGCCAAGCCAGCAACATCGGTGATGCCGGAAGCAGCAGTAGCGCAAGCCTGGATGCAGCCCGTGTGTACTTCGGAAACGTATTTGATGTCCATGCCCTGAGCAATTGCCGGCAAGAAGTTAGGAGTTGCCTCAAATACGCAGTAAGCGCCCTGGTCGGAGCCGCAATCTGCCAACCATGCCGTAGAACCCGCGGTAATCTTGGTGATGTTAACGTCAATGCTCTGCTCTTTGAAGAAGCCTTTTTCTGCAGCTACATACAAAGGAGCTTCGCAGGTGCCACCCCAGTAACCAACGTTTACGGTAATGGTTTCAACTTGCTTCGTTTCTGCGCTCTGTGATGTTGAAGCAGAAGAAGAGCTGCTTGAGCTGGAGCAACCGCTTAAAGCCAATCCAGCAACAGCAGTTGTGCTTGCAGCTAAAAAGCCGCGGCGTGAAAGATTCGACATTCTGTGAACTTCCTTTCCTTTTAACCTTTTTCCCTTGAATAATACCAATGCCAAACGATTTTGCTTTCTTTTTGCCCTCTTTTAAGAACAAACAGAAAGCAGATAGGTAGTTGCCCTGACGAATACCTTGTTTCATAACAATGCAGTTACCTGATAGCCTAGCAAAGCCCCGCTACCTACTTTGGTAGCCTACCCGGGTGCATCACACCAAGTCTACTCAAGCAAAACTACAAGGTCATGTCACTAAAGTATCCCAATACCTCCTTTCGTTTCGCAACAAACTCATCTGAAACCCGGTCCCGCGGGTGCGGTAAATCCACGCGAATTTCTTTCACCACGGTACTGGGTCTGGATGACATAATAAGTATGCGGTCACAAAGGTACACCGCTTCTTCAATATCGTGCGTGACCAGCACAAACAAGGCGTTCGTGTTAAGGTGCATCTGCACAATTTGGTCTTGTATTAAAGCGCGCGTAAACGCGTCGAGCGCAGAGAGCGGCTCATCAAGCAAAACCACGCCCGGCTCTTGAATAAACGTGCGGGCAAGCGAAGCGCGTGATGCCATGCCGCCCGAAATCTGATAAGGATACGAATTTTCGAAACCGGAAAGCCCCATCATTTCAATGTAACGGGCAACTTTCTCTTCGTTTCCCTTGTAAAGTTTGCGCGCCTTAAGCCCAATGGCAATGTTTTCACTCACGGTAAGCCAATCGCAAAGCGCAGGGCTTTGGAACACAAATCCGCGTTCAGGGCCAGGCCCCGTTATGGGCGCTCCGTCATAGAACAACTCACCTTCTGCCGGCATATCCAAGCCTGAAATAAGGCGAAGCAAAGTGGACTTTCCGCAGCCCGAAGGCCCCACAATACCCACAATTTCAGGCTGAGTAATATCAAACGAAACATCTTTTAGCACGTCAAGTTCGCGCCCGTTATCCAACGTGAACCTCTGGCACACGTTGCGAAGCTCTAAAGTATGTGATGCTGCCTCTACCATTTCACAATACCTTTCTGCCACTTCATAACGTGATCGCGCACTTTAAAGCAAATGGAGATAAGCAGGTAAAACAGCACAATGAAAATGCCCACAATAGCAAAAACGCGGCCATAATCAGACCAACTGGTAGAAAAGTTAATGTACCAGCCAAGGCCCGCTTTCACGCCCATGGTTTCCGCAACAAGAAGGGCGCTAAAGCTCGATGAAAGCCCCATGAAAATGCCGGTAAAAATGGTGTTGGTAGCACTGGGCAGCGCCACGTGCCACAGAATAAAGAACTCGCTTGCCCCCTGCACACGCATGACCTCAATCAGCTGCTTTGGCGTTGCCTTTATGCCCGATGAAAGCATAAGCGTCATGGGGAACCACATGGCAATAGAAATAAGGAAGATGCCCGCAACGCGCGGCGTTGGCATAATAGAAACCGCAATGGGCACCCACGCAGCCGAGGGCAAAGGGCCAATAAAGCGCAAAATAGGCGCCATCCAGTAATCCCAAACTTTGCTCCAGCCCATAAGCAGCCCTGAAATAAAGCCTGTTGCACCGCCTATGGCAAGCCCTATTGCTAAACGAATAAGAGAATCCGTTAAATTCGCCGCCATATCTTGCCAATAATTCACATACGCTTTCATGGTAAGGTCGGGGCTGGGCATAAAGGGAAGTGTCATAACGCCTGTTTTAAGGGTGAGAATATCCAGAAGTTCAAAGGCAAGCGCCAACACAAAAAGCCAGGGCGCCAGGCGCATGACGCGCCAACGAAGCTTTGCTGAAAAGCACGAAATTCCTGCTATCACCACATAAAGCCCCAAAATTACCGCCAACACGCAGCGGTAATACACAGGAACATAATAATCAGGATAAACCGTGGGAAGGCTTAAATGCAAACCCAGCGCAATAAGTAAGCCAGAAACGGGCAGCAAGAGCAAAAGACCTTCTTTTGCCGTTACGAGCTTGGTTTTTGGCTTTACCAAGATTGCCAATTTCTTCTCCTTTTTACCCCTTTTTCACGTTATTAACAAGCGCTTTTGCTGGTACAAAAAAGCATTCGTTAATAAGAGCAAGTAAATCATAACTCAAGTCTACTATTAGTAGCAAGCCAATAATTGATAGAAGCCACTTATTGGTTGCATTTGTACCATAGTTTATTTGCAAAGGTGGCGCCAAAGGGAAATGGCGTACAATAGCACGCAGTTAAAACCTATGGAGAAGAAGGGGCACTATGAAGCAAACAACGTGGAAAATCTTATGCATTGTAGCAGCAGTGCTGTTTATTGCTGCAGGCGTATACGGAAAACTTGCCGGAGCCTGCCCTACCATGATTGAATGCACCAGCGGGCAAGTTCCCATGAAATGCCATTGGGCCTATATTGCAACCGCATTTATAGGTGGCGCGGGCGCGCTTTTGGCACTATGCGCGGCTTTTGCCAAAAACACCGATGCTCGTCGTTTGGGAGCGCTTTCTATTCTTATAGCAGCGCTTCTTTTTATAGCAATTCTTTCACCTTTTGGCATTGGCGTTTGCGCTCATGAAACAAGCCCTTGTGTAGGGGCGCGCCTGGTGGTTTATGCAATGTGTGCCGTAAACATTATTCTTGCCCTGGTCATGGCAATAAAGGCAAACCCCCAAGAGGCAGAGCTTCCCAAAATGAAGCTGTAACAGCAGCAACATATTGCAGCAGCAAAAGAAAATGCCCGGCGCCTACAAGGAACCGGGCATTTTTTGACGATGCAAGTTTTAGCGATTAAGCGCTGATAGCACCTACGGGGCACTCATCAACACAGGTACCGCAATCAATGCAAGAATCTGCGTCTACCGTGCAAACATCTGCAACGGAAAGAGCTCCTTGACCACACGCATCGGTGCAAACACCACAAGCAATGCATTCGTCGGCGTTAATAGAAACTGCCATTTTTACGACCTCTCTCTAGGACAATAAGAAGCACAAGCTTCCTCATTGCGCCGTAGTTTACACCAACAAAAAGTGCCCGCCCAACGCAGGCACTAAAACGTTACGCTCACAGCGGTTACGGGAAGACCTTGCGCCGCCCACCCGAAAAATCCTACCAATGGGCAGTGGTGTACCGATTCGCAAAACGATCGAGAGTGAAGGCAAGGTGGCGGGGGTCTACACTCCTCCGTCCCCTGTTCACGCGAAGATTTTCGTGGTATAAGCGCAGCACCACGAAAATCGAGCTCAGCACCGCAAGCGAATGCCCTTTGTCACCTTGCCCTGGTGCGGAGCTGTAGTGTTTAGGGGGTCAAGGCGAGGGGGGTTAGTCGCCTTGACTCCTAAAAGTTACTGGTGAGAACGCGTGCAGGGAGAGGGCATTCGGCGACACGGCTCGGCTTGGATAATGCTTCTCTGAAAAAACTTCGAGCTTGTACCCTCTTATCCACAGCCTCGCAGAGTCGCCTCAACCCTCTCCCTACACGCTGTGCACTAAACCCCTAACACTTCGCCACCTTGCCTTTTGTTCTTGCAAGGCAACCAGCGTTAGAAGCTGAAGTAGTTGCGGGGGTTGGTGGGGGTGCCGTTGATAACCAGCTGGAAGTGCAAGTGAGGGCCGGTGGATAAACCAGTGGAACCTACATAACCAATGCAGGTACCCGCTTCTACACTTTCACCCACGTATGCTGCCGTTTGGCTCTGATGCATGTAGATGGTTTGCACGCCGCCACCGTGGTCTACGATTACCGCATTGCCGCCCGTGCCATACCAGCCCACATACGTTACGGTACCCGGGCCTGCTGAATAAATGGGCGTGCCCGATGAAGCGCCTAAGTCAATGCCATTGTGCGAGCCCGTAATAGGAGAATACCCAAACTCGCAGGTCACGCCGTAGTAGCTGGTGGGCTTTACCCAGCCATCAAAAACGCTTGAATCAAAAGCTTCTCCGCCGCTACCGGGGTCGGTCCAGGTGGAAGAGCCGCCGCCACTTGCAGCAGCCTCAGCCGCCTGACGCGCTTCCTCTTCTTCGGCAGCTGCTTGCTCTTCACG
>CAVDDP010000124.1:0-5978 GCA_963607695.1 Hallerella sp. | reverse complement strand
CACGGGTACGCTCGCCAACACCGGTAAATACTGAAGTACCGCCGTGCTCTTGAGCCAGGTTATTAATAAGTTCCTGAATGGTAACGGTTTTACCTACACCAGCACCGCCGAACAAACCGGTCTTTCCACCTTTAACATAGGGCTCAATAAGGTCGATAACCTTAATGCCGGTTTCAAAAATCTCGGTAGTGGTAGTAAGCGTTTCGTAAGCAGGTGCCGAATGATGAATAGGCATCCACTGATCAATCTCGGGCATTGGTTTTCCGTCAACAGGCTGACCCATAACGTTCCAAATGCGCCCCAAGGTATTGGGACCAACTGGCATCATAATAGGAGAACCCGTATCGGTAACTTCAATGCCGCGAGTCAGACCATCGGTGGATGACATGGCTACGCAGCGAACCAGGTCACCCGGGAGGTGCATTTGCACCTCAAGGATGGTGTCAATTTCACCAGCCTTGGTAGTTGCATGAACCGTAAGAGCATTGTAGATTGCCGGAATATTGTCCGGCGAAAACTCTACATCGACAACAGCGCCAATAATACGAACGATGCGTCCAATGTTCTTCGTGGCCGATGCATTTTCAATAGTCTCAGCCATTTATTCCTCCAATGCCGCAGCGCCACCCACAATTTCAGTGATTTCTGTGGTAATAGCGCCTTGACGTACGCGGTTATATATTCGGGTCAAAGTTTGAACCATTTCATTGGCGTTGTCGGTCGCCGATTTCATGGCCGTACGACGAGCCCCTTGTTCAGCAGCCGCTGAATCAATAAGCCCGTGGTACAACGTGGTGCGCACATAAGCAGGCAAAAGGCCATCCAAAACTCCTTCGGCGTTGGGTTCAAATTCAACGCCAGAAGCAGCCGCATGCTCACCTTCGCCTTCTTCTGCACCTAAAAGCGCTTCGGTATCTACCGGAAGCACCAGCTCAGTGCGAAGAATTTGCTCGCCAGCATTCTTGGCGTGGTTGTACAGCAAATACACCTCGTCAAGTTTGCCCGCTTCATACCCACCAATTGCATAAGCAGCAATGCTCGAAGCTTCATCTACCGTTGGGTCGGCAGACATATCTTTGAACTCAAGCACTGGTTCTACATTGCGATACGCAAAATAGCCCAAAGCTTTTTTGCCGCATGCTACAACCTGCACAGCAGCGCCGGCAGCTTGCTTTTCTTTCATCAGGTGTTCTGCAGCACGCAAAACATTTGTGTTAAAGCCGCCTGCAAGACCCCTGTCCGACACGACAACTACCAGCAGCACGTTTTTAATTTCATCGTGCTTGCTTAACAGGGCACTGGTTCCTTCCCCCGCTTGCTGGGCAACATGCGCCAACATTTCCATCATGGAATTGGAATAGGGCGTTGCTGCTTCCACGCGCTCACTTGAGCGGCGAATTTTTGCAGCAGCAACCATTTCCATGGTGCGGGTAACTTGCTTGGTAGAAGTTACGGAATCTATGCGCCTTTCTATGTCGTGAAGGTTAGGCATACATTACCTTCCTATTCCGAGGTAGCAAACTGCGCTTTAAATGCAGCAATTGCGTCTTTAGCGGCAGCCTCGATTTCGGGGGTGTACTTCTTTTCCTTCACAAGCATATCAATAACTTCAGGCTTAGTGGTTCGAATGTACTCAAGCATTTCCGTGCGGAAACGAACAACATCGGAAACCTCTAAGTCATCCAAGAAGCCTTGGTTACCAGCGAAAATAGCAAGTGACTGCTCTTCGGCAGGCATGGGCATATAGCGGCCTTGCTTCAAAAGCTCGGTCATGCGCGCACCACGAGTTAGCTGATCCTGCGTTGCTTTGTCCAAGTCGGAACCGAACTGCGTAAACGCTTGCAGTTCGCGATATGAAGCCAAGTCCAAACGCAAAGAGCCTGCTTGCTGTTTCATAGCCTTGATTTGCGCAGAGCCACCAACGCGGGAAACGGAAATACCTACGTCAACAGCGGGGCGCTGACCCTGGAAGAACAAGTCGGTTTGCAAATAAATCTGACCATCGGTAATAGAAATTACGTTGGTAGGAATATATGCAGATACGTCGCCTGCCTGCGTTTCAATAATAGGCAGAGCGGTCATAGAACCGGCACCGTTCTCGTCGGACATCTTAACAGCACGCTCAAGTAAGCGTGAATGCAAGTAGAAAACGTCGCCCGGGTAAGCTTCGCGTCCGGGAGGGCGCTTCAAGGTCAAAGACATCTGGCGGTATGCCACTGCTTGCTTGGACAAGTCATCGTACACAATAAGCACGTGGCGGCCAGGATTGGTGGCAGAAGCGGGCTGGCCGTCTTCGCCGTTGTATAAGAAGTACTCACCAATTGCAGCACCTGCCATAGGGGCAATGTATTGCAAAGGAGCAGAGTCGGCTGCAGTTGCGGAAACAACAATGGTGTAATCCATAGCGCCGTAACGCTCAAAGGTCTGGCAAATATTTGCAACCGTTGAAGCCTTTTGGCCAATTGCAACATAGATGCAGATCATGTCCTGACCTTTTTGGTTAATAATGGCGTCTACCGCAACTGAAGTTTTACCTGTTTGACGGTCGCCAATAATAAGTTCACGCTGGCCACGCCCAATAGGAATCATGGAGTCAATAGCCAAAATACCTGTTTGCATAGGTTGATGAACAGGCTTACGGGAAATAACACCCGGAGCCTTAAATTCAACGGGGCGGTACCCTTCAGCTTTAATAGGGCCTTTACCGTCGATGGGCATACCTAAGGGGTTCACAACACGGCCAAGCATTTCCTTGCCCGACGGAACCTCAACGATACGACCCGTTGTTTTAACTTGATCGTTTTCCTTGATTGCGGTGACATCGCCCAGCAATACAGCGCCCACTTCGTCTTCTTCAAGGTTTTGTGCCAAGCCAAATACAGACTGGCCATTAGCCCCCACGAATTCCAAAAGTTCGCCTGCCATGGCGTCTTTCAATCCATCAATACGCGCAATACCGTCGCCAATAGAAATAACGGTACCAACTTCACGAGATTCCACGCTGGTATCCAGCTTGTCAAGCTGTTGGCGCAAGGCCGCATCAATGGATTGTGCGGTGATTTCAGTCACTAGCATTCACCTCCGTCCGTAGTTTGTTTAAGTGCGGTGCGCGCTGCTTCAAGCTTGCTTGCTACTGAAGCATCAATGCGCTTACCGCCTGCTGTTATAAGGATGCCGCCAAGAAGTGACTTATCGATATGCTCACGCAAAACAACGTTTGCCTTCAAGTCGGCTTGTACCTTATTGGTAATTACTTCGCGCAAATGATCGTCTAAGGAAACCACCGTAGTAACGTCTACGATAACAACGTTCAACTTGCGCTCAAGCTGCTCTACAAAGCTTGTGTAAATGCGATTCACCAGGTCTATGTCGTTGCGCTCTGCCATAACCGCAAGCGTTTCGGCAAGATTCTGATTACACATTGCAAACGTACCGCGCGCAACTGCCGCGCGATCTTCAGGCTTTGCAGATTTGTCGCTCAATGCGCCCGCAAGGTCCATGTTCGAACGAATAATCTTAACAATTGATTCGAACTGGTCGCGCACCTCGAGAACGGCGTCTTGACCACCCGATTCATATACGCCATCAAGCAAAACAGACGCATATGTTAGAACTTTTCCTTGTTCAAGGTGGCGATTATTGGGCATTGAGACTACCTGCTTCGTTCACATAGCGTTCGATGATTGCGCGATGCTCATCGTCGCTTAAGTCTTCACCCACAATGCGAGCCGTAACCGAAACCGTTAAATCGGCAACAGAGCTTTGTAATTCAGCTACTGCCTGCTTCTTTTCGGCCTCAATGGCAACTTTCGCTTTTTCAATCATGTTTGCAGCTTCATCTTGAGCTTTGCTCTCAATGTCGGCTTTAACAACTTCGCCGGCTTTCTTTGCATCGGCAACAATTTGAGATGCCTGCGTTTTTGCTTCGGCAAGCTGCTTTTTGTACTCTTCCAGCAGCTTTTCGCTTTCGATGCGAGCAGCCTCGGATTTCTCCAGGCTTTCTTTGATGGCGGTCTCGCGGCGAACAAGAATGCCTTCAAACACCGGCCAGCCAAATTTGGCAAGCACAATTGCAATGAGAATGAAAGCAATGAGCATAGGAACAAACTCATTCATGTCCGGCAAGATTTTACTGATGCCACCCTCTTCTGCCGCAAACGCAAAGGTTGGAAGCGCGCAAACGAGGGCAGACGCCAAAGCCACAGCGGCCAGGAGTTTCTTTCCTGTTTTCACTAATTCCACCTTCCTTCTTAATTCAATGTGTTTGCTTAACGGTAAGAACTAGCAGATGAAGGTGAGAACAAAGCCAATCAAGCCAAGTGCTTCGGCCAAAGCGCCAAAGATCAAAGCGTTGGTGAACAACTTACCAGCAAGTTCAGGCTGGCGTGCAGAACCAACACACATGCCGTAAGCAGCAAGACCAAGACCCAGACCAGGTCCTAAGGTGCCCAGACCATAACCTATGACCTTAAGAGCGGTGAGAACAATCGTTGTCTCCATTGTTTACTTCCTCCTTTTGAACGTTCCAGAGCCTTTCCCTGAAACTCGTTACCAAATATGTACCAGCTTGGATTTCCAAGCAAAGGAACCAAAATTAGTGATTGCTGGTTGCCAATCCAACGTATACAGCCGACAAAATGGTGAATACGTAGGCCTGCAAGAACGCAACCAAACATTCAAGCGCATACATAACAAACAGGAACAAGAACCATGCAACAGCAGGCAAGGCAAGAATAGCGCTTGCACTTGCAGCGAATACTTCTGCCAAAAAGACCTGCGTTAGAATGGCGAAAATGCCCAGAATCATGTGCCCAGCAAACATGTTGCCATACAAACGAACGGCAAGCGTAAGAGCACGAAGAACTAATGAGATGAATTCAAAAACCCAAATAACAGGAACCATGGGTTTCATAAGCCCTGATGGAGCAATGGATTTCAAATAGCCCAGGCCACCTTTAACCTTGATGCCCCAGAAGTTGAAATAAACAAAAGAAATAATGGCTAAAGCCCAGGTAATGCTTAATGAACCCGTAGGAGTTTTTGCCCCAGGAATCAAACCAACAATGTTGGCAATTAAAATGAAGAAGAAAAGCGTTGCTAAAAACGGCATGTGCTTCTCAAAGCCGTGGCCAATAACGCCTTCTCCCATATTACGGCGAATGGCATCGTAGCCATATTCAACCATTCCCGCAAAACGACCTTCAGGCTTTAGCTTCACGCGCTTTGCCGCGCAAAGCACCACAATAAGTACCAGCGCTAAAATAATAATGAGCCAAAACGTATATTGCGTGATACTAAAGAACCCAAAATCTATCACAGGGGCAGAGTCAAAAGAACTAATAAGCTCATTAATTGGTTCTTTGACATCTTCTAACGCATTGCCCGTAAGCTCCATAGAGAACCCTTCCTTTTATTGCCTTTTCTTATTTGCTTTAATGCCATATATAATTGCCGTTACGCTTAAGCCAATGGCAAGTGCAAGCACAAACGGCAATACTACATCCCTTGCAACTGCAGCACAAATAACAACGGCCACAATCATGGCAACCCCTGAAAGCAAAAGGCTCAAAATAAGCAAAGCCAGCGAACCCGCAGCATTTGCAACCATGTTCTTTCGTGCCTTTGTTGCCACACGAAAAACAACAGCAAACCCTACAGCACCTACAGCGGCACCCACGATAACAGCAAGCACGGTTGCAAGCACATTACTCACGCGATAAGCTCCTTTTGCTTCCTTGAAATTTGCGCTTTGTGTATGATAGCGAAAATTGTGGTTTACGTTTAAGGGTAATTGGTAAACGTCATATAATTGACGGAAGCGGTACAGGGCGCGTAATCAGCCCAAATACAGTTGAACTATTTTGCTTTAAATATGCCAATATTGAGGCATATTTCATTTTTGAACGCTGCTCAGGACTAAAAATTTTTTCTGTTTTCATCACCCTGTAACACTTTTTTGTGCGTGCTGCCTATAATAC
>CAVDDP010000123.1:0-6010 GCA_963607695.1 Hallerella sp. | reverse complement strand
TCCTGCGCGGCAACTGCCAGCAGCTATATCCTGCCAGCAAGTTCGCGCGTGGATTCTACAGCGCAGCCATAAATTCCTCCCGCGTGCAAACATTTAATAAGGCTGCTGGTAATAAATGTCATTTCATCTGCGCTTTCTTTGCGGCCACTGAGCATCCAGTTACGCAAAATGCTAACCACGCCTCCCGCGATATAGTCAAACTGATAGTTACACACTGTTTGGCTGGCGTCATCAATCTTTTTCTTTGGCATGCCTTCGTGCGCAAGCGAATTTTTAACGGTTTGCTGTACTTTCACGTTATGCAAACACGCCTCGCGCACCACTTCTATAAGCGAAATATAAAAAGAATTGTCGGCACCTTCGGCAAACACAATGCTAAACAGTGCCTCGTTTTGCTCAAAAAACTGAAAGATATTGGCAACAAGGCCATCGTATTCGCCCTGGGCAATTTCTGCACCATGCGTGTTTACCATTTTTCTGCACGTTTCACAAAGGTCGCTTTTCAAATGGTCAAACATGTCGAATATGTCCTGATAGTGCGTGTAAAACGTGGCGCGGTTCACATCGGCTTGGCCCGTGAGTTCTGTAACGGTAATAGCGTTAAGCGGCTTTTCTTGCAAAAGAGAAAGAAGCGCCTGAAAGAGTGCTTTGCGGGTACGGCGCGTTCTGCGGTCAAGCCCTTCGGTGGCGCAGACGGGCCAATCAAGATGCGACACGTTCGCAGGCTTGGCACTCTTGGCGCCAGCAGCGCCGAGCGCATTCGCAGGCTTGGCACTCTTGGCGCCAGCAGCGCTCGGCGCGTCAGCAGATTCCGCTGCATTTTTGACGCCAGCACCGCCCAACTCCTTCTTTTCTTTCATAACTATCCTCTTCCCGCTTGCCACAAAACAAACATATGCGTTAGACAACGATTTTTGCAAAATCTGTTGAATATTCAACGTAAGCGCAGGTAATTGCTTATTGCACACCTGTTTTCTTTTTGATATTTGTAGATTAAACGACAACTGACGAAAAAACAAGCAAAAACAAAGTCAGAAACAAACTAAAAATTTTCAAACAGCAAGGAGGTTTTCACGTGCTTACTTTTTGCAAAGTATTCCTTCGCCACAGGAAGGCGGTGGTTGTGTGCTTTGTTTTGGCGGCGCTGGTGTGTGCTGCCTTAACACCGCTGGTAAAAGTGAACTATTCACTTACCGACTATCTTCCTGGAGAGTCGGAATCGGTTATTGCGCTCAGCGAAATGGAAGATGCATTTGGCAGTGCAATTCCGAATACGCGTGTTTATGTGGAAGACATAGACTTAGCCACCGCAGACCAACTTTCCCAGACGTTTGCCCAGATTGAAGGCATATCGGATATTATGTGGCTGGGAACTTCCGTGGACACACGCACGCCGCTTGACTTACAAGATGCAGATACCGTTTCAAGCTGGAAAAGCAATGACGGCTACCTTTTCCGCATGGTGCTTGATTCAAACGTTGGCCAAGCAGCGCTTGATGAAGTGCGCGAAGCAGCCTACGATGCCGGTGCAAGTCAGGTTTCCCTTGATGGAAACGCTGTTACCACGGCAAGCGCGCAAGAATCAACTTCACAAGAAGTTGTTCTTATCTTGTTGCTTGCGGTTGTAATTATTCTTGTAATTTTGCTGCTTACCTCGCATGCCTGGTTTGAGCCCGCTATTTTCCTTACCGTTATTGGCATTGCCATTTTGCTGAATATGGGCACCAACCTGATTATGGGTGAAATCAGCTTCATCAGCCGCATTTGCGGTGCCATTTTGCAGCTTGCTGTTTCCATGGACTACGCCATTGTGCTTTTGCACCGTTTCCGCACCTGCCAACAGGAATTCCCAAACCCCGAACTTGCCATGGCGCACGCCATGAAACGCGGCTTTTCCGTGGTGCTTTCCAGCGCGGCCGTAACGTTTTTTGGCTTCCTTTCGCTTACCGTTATGCGCTTTGGCATTGGAGTTGACATGGGCATAGTGCTGGCAAAAGGCATTGTGTTTTCATTCCTTACCGTTATGTTTTTCATGCCGTGCCTTATTTTGCTGTGCCTGCCGCTGCTTGACCGCACGCAGCACCGCTACCTTATTCCTTCCTTCGATAAATTTGCGAAGGTGTGCCAGAAAATCATGGTGCCCATGGCAGTTGTAGTCATTCTGATTGCCGTGCCTTGTTATTTGGGCGAAAGCCGCACGAATTTCGAATATGGAGCGGCCGGCTTTAATACGCCCGATAGCCAGCTTGGGCAAGAATCGGCACGCGTAGAAGAGGCCTTTGGCGCGTCGCAAACCTGGGTGGTTATGGTACCGGAAGGCCAATGGGCACAAGAGCAAGCGTTGTTGGATGACTTGGAAAGCTATAGCGAAGTTACCAGCGTTACCTCATATATTACGGTTGCAGGGCGCGCCCTTCCCACATCGGTTGTGCCAGAAGATACGCTTTCGCAGGTGGTGTCTAACGGATGGTCACGCTTGGTGCTAACGCTTGACGTAGAATCTGGCTCTGATGAGGCATTTCAGATGGTAGAAGAAGTGCGCGCCACCTGTGCGGAATATTATGGCGAAAACTACCGCCTGGCAGGCGACAATGTTTCTACCTACGATTTGCGCCAGGTGTGCCAGGAAGATTCGCATCGCGTGAAGCTCTTTAGCATGGTTGCCGTTGGGTTGGTGCTAGCACTCATGTTCCGCAGCTTCTCGTTGCCGTTTATCATTCTTGCTGCCATCGAGATTTCCATTTGGATTAACCTTGCCATTCCGTATTTCACGGGCGAAACGCTTAACTACATTGGCTATTTGGTTATTGATGCGGTGCAGCTGGGCGCTGCGGTGGACTACGCCATTATCTATGCCCGCGAATACTTTGACAGGCGCGAACAATATCCCGCGTCCGAGGCGGCGCGTTCTGCCATAAAACACGCAGGCATTACCATCCTTACTTCTTCAAGCATTTTGATGTTTGCAGGAATTGCCGTATGGCTTGTAGCTTCAAATGGCGTAATAAGCCAGCTGGGAGTACTAGTTGGGCGCGGCGCATTTTTGGCAATGCTCATGATGTTTGTGTTCTTGCCGTGGCTCTTTAAAACATTCGATGGCGTTATTCGCCACACCACTTTTGGATTGCATTTTTGTAAGGAGAAATAACATGAAATCGCATAACATGAAAACTCGTTTGTCTTTGAAATCTTCCGCTGGGTCAACCGCAAAGCATGGCACGGCACACGTTGCAGTGTGCAGCGCGTGGCACAATGCATGGCGCGGCGCAGGTCGCAACGCACATTCCGCCGCCTACAGCGCCCTTAATACTGGCGAAAATTCCGCCCTGAAACGTGGGGCATGCGGCGCACTTTCCCTTGTTTTAGCATCGGGGCTTATGCTTCCTGTAGCTTCGCCAAACACTGCGTACGCTGCTGAAACCAGCGCCACCGCCGAAAAAGACGAAGTGGTGTACGTCAAAGCAGACGCCACCGCCGCAGTTCAGGGCATTTATGTGGTAAACATCTTTGACTCCGGCACAAATGCCCAGGTAAAAGACCCTGCAAACTACGAAAGCGTAATAAACCTTTCCACCACACAGGCGCTCGAACAAAAAAATGGGCAGGTAGAAGTTTCCACCACCGCTAATGAGCCGTTCTATTACCAGGGCAACTTAGATGCAAGCTCACAGCTGCCTTGGACCATTAAGCTTACGTATTACTTGGACGGAAAAGAAATGCAGCCTGAAGATTTAGCGGGAGCATCGGGGCAGCTCAAAGTGGTGCTTGACGTCACACCGGTGGAAACGGGCGATGTTTCCGATTTCTCTGCTTCATACATTTTGCAAGCGCAGGGCACCTTTGCCGAAGATGCCTTCACCATAACCAATGGCGGCAGTGCAACCATTGCGCACTCTGGCAACAACCAAGTGGCAACGTGCCTTGTTTTGCCTGGTGAAGAGGCAATCTTTGAGATAAGCGGCACCGCGCACGACTTCAACTACGAAGGATGGCAAATTGCGTGCATGCCGCTTTCGCTCTCCATTGACATAGCAAGCCAAGACACAAGCGAACTTGCCAGCAAAACAGAAGAACTGGAAGAGGGCGCAAGCAAGCTTTCCAGCGGAGCAAGCGAAGTTTCTAGCGCCAGCTCCCAAATTGATAGCGGCGCGCAAAGCCTTGCAACAGGCGCAACCGAATTAACAAGCGGTGTAGAGAGCGCTGCAGCGGGCTTGGGTCAGCTTTCCGCTTCAAGCTCTAGTTTAACAGGCGGTTGGAACAAAGTGTTCACGGGCGTAAATGCAGCAATTTCTGCCATTGACCAGCTCAAAGCTGGAAGTGATGCATTCCAGCAAGGAGTAGAAACAAAAGCAGGCGAATATGCAAGCGCCGCGGCGCAACTTGCAACAGCGCAGGCGGCATATGCGCAAGCAGCGCAAACAGCGCAAACGGCAATTGCATCGGGCGATAGCGCTACCATTGCGCAAGCCGTGGCGCAAATGAACACTTGCGCACAAACATTGGCGCAGGTAAGCGCTGCATCGGGAGCTTATGGCGCCCTCACTGGCGTTCTGGATTCGTACTCAGATTTAGGAAACGGCATTACCACGCTTGCCGGCAACACCGAAGCGCTTAGTTCCGGTGCGACAAGTTTTGGCGAAGGTCTTTCCGCCTATACTTCAGGCGTAGATACCGCAAGCGCGGGCACCACGCAGCTTCAAGCAGGTGCCACGCAACTGCAAGAAGGAGCCAGCACTTTAAGCAGCGCAACCGGGCAACTTTCAAGCGGTGCCAAAACGCTTGCGACCAGCACCGAAACACTGGCCAGCAGCGTAAGTGGCCTTGACCAAAAGATTTTAGACGAGTTGCAAAACACCATCGACGAAAAGCTGGGCAAAGATTTCCAAGTACACTCATATGTGGTTCCCAGCAACACAAACGTTAACGCCGTGCAATTCGTGTATGTGGTAGAAGGAGTTTCCGAACCAGACGATTCCGCAGATAGCGCCTCAAGCGAATCTGATGAAAGCCAGACATTCCTTGACAGACTTATAGCGCTCTTCGTACCGCAAGAGTAGCGCAAGAAGTCAATGGAGCAACGTAGGTCATTCCCTATTCATGCCCCGGCTTCACAAGCACACCTCACGAACGTCCCTGTTCACAGACGTTCCTAATCACAAACGTCCCTGTTCACGAAGCTGTGACGCAAACCAAGTGGCGCAGGTTATCAGTCATCCTGCGCCACATCTTGTTTTTCTAGCACGCCGCCTTACTTTCTAATGCCCTGCTTTGCTTTCAATGTCAACATTTGCATATTCTGGCGCAAAAGTAAAGTTTGTGGTATATAATAAGGCTCGACGACAACCCATGCCGGAATGTGGGTGCGTCCTTTGGCTTAGAGCGTCGCAAAATTAGCGTTTGCGGCGCTTCTTTTTAATCCGCTTCAGGGCATCACCCAGCGCAGGTAGGAACGTGAGCACTGCAGCCAAAAATACGAGTATCGCAGAAGCAAGACCCAAGACCGCAATTTCAACGTCCAACATAATATCACCCCCTCTCGTTTAAGATTGAGGGCGCACCCACGCATGGGATTTACATCGTCAAGCCAGAAAAGTATTTTATCATTGCAATACAGTCACACCTTTGAAATTGATATTTTTCTACTTCTTCATCTGTTTCGGAATCGCGCGCAAGGTCTTCCACCAGGTAGTAGTCACCCTTAAAATGCTTATACACGCGATGAAGTTGAATTTCTTGTCTATCTGCCATAGTTCTCTACCCTACCTTGTTAATTAACTTTGCTTCTAGGCGATTATCCAGGTACTAGCTGCCATATTGCTTCCCCTGCCTATTGCTTCTGCTATTTTTCGTAAAACTATCGAATTGCTATGCATAAACAAAATTTATACATTGTTTGTGCATTCAACAATAACTAAACAAATAAAGCAAGAATTCCCCCTATAAAGCCATACTTTTGCCTTGGTATTTTTACCCGTGCTGCAAAAAATAGTTTGACGCTCAACCTTTGAAC
>CAVDDP010000122.1:0-6040 GCA_963607695.1 Hallerella sp. | reverse complement strand
GCAGTGGTGGAAGCTGCCGGCGCCACTGCGCTGGAAGCTGCTGGCGCCGCGGTGCCTGTGGTCGCCGCAGCGCCCGCATCCGCAGCACCTGCTGCAGCAGCAGCGCAGGTTGCCTACCAGGAACGCGCAGAAGCGCTGGGATATGCGGTGAGCTGGGGTAACACACATGAGATGAGCGACGCTATTTTCGCGCGCGCCGTTGAGCTTCTTCAAGCAGGCGAAATTCTTGCCGTAAAAGGCTTGGGCGGCTTTCACTTGGTGTGCGATGCGGAAAACCCCGAAGCCTTGGCAAAGCTGCGCCAGCGTAAGCGGCGTGAGGGCAAACCGTTTGCGGTAATGATGAAAAACACCGAAGCAGTTCGTGAGTTTTGCCAGGTAAGCGCCGATGAAGAGCAGCTTTTGAACGGCTCGGTGCGCCCCATTGTGCTGCTGTGCCTTCTTCCGCATGTGCAACTTGCAAAAGGTTTGGCAGACAACTTGTACGAGCTGGGCGTTATGCTTCCGTATACGCCGGTGCAAATGCTGCTCATGCATGATTTTGCGGCTGCGGGCGGGCGCATGTTGGTAATGACCTCGGGAAATGTACACGATGAGCCCATTGTTACCAGTGATGAACAAGCGCTTGAAGCGCTGGGGGATATTGCCCACGCCATTTTGGGCAACAACCGGCAAATTCGTGCGCGCTACGACGATTCCGTGGTGCGCGTGCTTGATTTTGGGCAAGAAGCGGGAACGGCGCTGCAATTTGTGCGCCGTGCGCGCGGTTATGCCCCCACGCCTATTCACCTGTCAGACGAAATGGCTGGTAGGGAAGGTGAATGCGTGTGCGCTACCGGTCCTGAGCAAAAAACAACAGCGTGCTTTGTGCGTGAGACCGATGCGTTCGTAACGCAGCATGTGGGCGATATGGAAAACGCGCTGGTGAACAATGCGTGGTTTGAAACGCTTGAGCGCTACGAGGCGCTTTTCAACTTGAAGCCCACGGTGCTTGCGTGCGATAAGCACCCCGAATATCTAACCACAAAATGGGCACGTGAACAGGCATTGCCTAGGGTGGAAGTGCAGCATCATCATGCTCATATTGCCAGCGTGCTGGCAGAAAACAACATTCAAGGCGCCGCACTGGGCTTTGCGTTTGACGGCACGGGCTACGGTGCCGATGGCGCCATTTGGGGTGGCGAGGCGCTGCTGTGCAATACCGCCGATTTTGAGCGCTTTGCCAACTTTGTGTATGTTCCCATGCCGGGTGGCGCTGCAGCGGTGAAAAACCCGCTGCGCATGGCGTATGGCGCGCTGTGGGCGTATGACCTGCTGGAACATCCGGCTGCGCAGGCGGCTTTTGCCCCACTGGGGGAAGCCACAAAACTTTTCGAGCACATGATTGAAAGCGGCTTGAACACACCGCATACCTCTTCGGTGGGGCGTTTGTTCGATGCCGCCAGCGCCCTTTTGGGCATATGCGTTGCGCCCGCCTATGAAGGGGAAGGAGCAGTGCTTCTGGAAGCCGCCGCCGCCAGCGCCGCAACCCCCACTTCCTACGCCCCCGACCCGCGCTACAGCATTGCCATCCAGAAAAACGTGGCAACTCCAAACTCCACAGCACACGACACTTCCGTGCTGCTCTTCGATGCCGCACCTACGTTCGAAGCGCTCCTTAACGACATCCAGGAAAACGTTCCCGCAGATGAATGTGCCCTTCGCTTCCACAACGCCTTTATTGAGCTTATGGTAAACGCGGCGCAGGTGTTCCGCGCGCTCTACGACATTTCAACGGTGGCTCTCTCGGGTGGCGTATTTCTGAACCGCTACATTATGGAGCACGCCGTTCCCGCGCTGGCAAACGCCGGCTTTACCGTTGCCCTGAATAGGGAGGTTCCGCCCAGCGATGGTTGCATTTCTTTGGGGCAAGCTGTGGTAGCATGTGCCACGAACAAACAAACAAAAAAGGAGTAGATATGTGTCTTGCGATTCCTATGAAAATAGCGTCGCTCAACGATAATCGCATGGCAACGGTGGACGTGCTGGGCGTTACGCGCGAAATATCGCTTGATTTAACGCCACAGGCTGCCGTGGGCGATTACGTGCTGGTTCACGCCGGTTTTGCAATTGAAGTGGTTGACGAGCAATATGCTCAGGAAACCCTGGATCTTATTAAGGAATTCCCCGAGTTTGCAGAACAGGACGGGCTTGTGTAATGAGCGTAGATCTTTCGGTGCGTGCAAAGGATTTCAAAGACCCTGAACTTGCAAAAGGCCTGGTAAGCGCCATAGAAAAATGGGCGCCCGCACAAGCGAATCTTATGGAAGTGTGCGGAACCCACACGGTTGCCATTGCGCGCAACGGCCTGCGTGACCTTATGCCCGAAGGAGTACGCTTAAGCTCGGGGCCGGGGTGCCCTGTTTGTGTAACGCACAACAAAGACATTGATACCGTTATTGCCCTGGCGCGCATTCCGGGCGTTATTATTACCACGTTTGGCGACATGACGCGTGTTCCGGGGTCCACTTCTTCGCTTTTGGCGGAGCAGGCGGCGGGGCACGATGTGCGCATTGTGTATTCTCCGTTGGATGCCCTTACCATTGCGCAGGAAAACCCTGATAAACAAGTGATTTTTGTGGGTGTTGGCTTTGAGACCACCACGCCTCTTGTTGCCATGGCAATAAAGCGCGCCGCCGCGCAAAGCCTTAAGAACTTCACGGTTTTTGCGGCGCACAAAAACATGCCGGGCGCCCTGGAAGCCATTATTGCAGACCCTCAGCTGAAAGTTGATGCCCTTATTTTGCCAGGTCATGTGAGCACCATTATTGGCATTGAGCCGTATAAATTTCTTGCGGAAAAATACGGCATTCCGGGCGTAATTTCGGGTTTTGAGCCGCTTGACGTGCTGCAATGCATTGCCATGATTATGCGCCAGCTGCACGACGGCCGCGCTGAGATTGAAATTGCCTATGCGCGTGGCGTTATGCCGGAAGGAAACCCGGTAGCGCGCGCGGTAATTGATGAAGTGTTTGACACGTGCACCGCATCGTGGCGCGGTTTGGGCGATATTCCCGGATCGGGCTATGTAATTCGCCCCGAATTTTCCTCGTTTGACGCGGTCAAACGTTTCCAGCCCGAAGTTGAACCCACGCAAGATCACAAGGGTTGCCGCTGCGGAGATGTTCTTCGCGGCATAATGGCGCCCAACGAATGCCCGCTCTTCCGCAAAGTGTGTACGCCGGAAAACCCTGTGGGCCCCTGCATGGTCTCCTCGGAAGGAAGCTGCGCCGCCTACTACCGCTACTACTAGCGTTACTTAAGATCAAAAAAGTGAAGGGGAAGGCGAAGGGAGCTACCTTGTGAGCTCAAGGCTGTTTGAGCAGCTAACCCCTTTCGCCTTCCTCTTTACGCAAAACAAACCAGGCAGCCCCGTACGTTGAACTGCCTGGTTTTCTTCTTCCATAGCACACAAAGCGGGCAGCCCAGAGCTCTGAGCTGCCCGCTTCTCTTACCAGCGCTTCTCTTACCAGCGCCTCCCTTACGAAGCGCAACAAACGCAACAAACGCAACAAACGCAACAAGCGCAACAAGCGCTGCAAGCGCAACAAGCGCTACTTCAAGAAATTCACGAACGCTTTCAGGTTCTCCAGATTTGCGTTCGGCGGTACTTCGCAGCCAGAGGAAAGCATGAAGCCGCCGCCCATGCCCATGGTTACCAGCTTCTCGCAGTACTCGTTCACTTCATCTACCGTGCCAAAAGCAAGCATGGTTGCCGGAACATCGCCGCGCATGGAGTGATGCCCGCGGATAATCTCGTACGCCGCTTCAATATCGGTTGCGCCGTCAAGCTCAAAGTGGCAGCTGCCTTTCGGAAGCTCATTGAAATACGGCAACATAGGAAGCCAATTGCCATCGGCGTGAATGATGGTGGTAATACCCGCATCGGCAAAACGCTTGATGGAGTCGCGCATAACGGGCCAGGGGTATTCCTCAAACAAGGCGGGCGACAAGAACGTGGCAGAGCAGCGCATGGGGAAGGTTGCCACGCGGGTCATGCCCATTTGCTTCATGGTTGCAATAGCGCGTTCGTCCTGTTCAGGCTGGAATTTATTCACAATGTCCATGATGGGGCCTGGATCTTCGTAAAGATCCATAATAAATTCTTCCATAGAACGAATAAGCCACAGCATGTCAAAAATGGGCATAATGGCATTTTCAAACCAGGGAACCATGCCGCGCTGTGCTACAAATTGAGCCCCTTTTGCCGCATTTGCGCCAAACTCTTGCCAACGGGCCGCCAGCTGGGCAGGGTCGGTCATAGGCGGGTTTTGCACGCTCATCATGTGCTGCCCAAACCAGGCATCCCAGCCCATTTGCATGATCTTGGGATATTCGGTTTCGGGGTCATCAAAGCACGCAGTCTCAACAAACTGGAAGCATGCGTTTTCGTCCAGCTCATGGCCGGGGCGGCGCGATTTAAGCGCTTCAACAAAAACAGTGTCGCGCGGGCCTACAGAACAGCTTACGTCAAAGGTTCCAATCACCTGAACTGCTTTTTCTATTCCGTCAAGAAACTTGTCGTAATCATCGTACACTTCTGCTTGTGTGTAGCCGGCAAGTGGGGCAATAGTAGTAATCATGTGCGGAAAAACCGGAATTTCCGAGCGGTCTTTGTAAGGCTCCAGGCTCAGCATTTTGCCGTACTTTTCAAATGAATTCATAACAACCTCCCTAAAATTATTCCTTCTAATTGTTGGAACTTCTTTTTGTTCCGTGATTCATTTTCCTCTTTTCTGAACTTGTGTTTTAGAGCTAAAATGCAGAAAAAGGGTGGGGAAGCTTTCGGCGGCATTCCTACATTTTGTAGGAATGTAGTAGGGGAAGCGCCGGGCGCCGGGCGCGCCCGCGGGGCACCCGGCGCCCATGGGGCACCCGCAACTCACGGCGCGCCTGTCGCGCCCGAAGCCCGACGCGCCCACGGCGCGTCCACGAGGCGCTTGCAACCCAAAGAACGGAGGAAACGATGCAACTAAGCATGTGGATGTTGGCAGATCGCCTGGTGGCGCTTTCCCCTAAAACATTCATCCAGGCAGGGGGGCGCGTTTTGCGCAATGCGCGCTTGCTGGCCGATTCGCAAGAGCATGCCCGCACTACCTTGTACCTGCAGTACAACAACACCAACACCATTATGTGCATGAATGGCAACGACCTTATCGTTGTTAACTCTGACGACATAGACCAGGTGCTCAACGATATGTTGGACGTATTTGACCACATAAACGAGTGGTCCGATGCTGCCGATGAGCTCATTCGTAAAGGGTGCACTCTTGAAGAGCTGCTTGTTCATGCCGCCGCCGAAGCGAAAATGTACTTGATTGTGGCAGACGCAACGTATTACATTCACGCCTATGCTGCCTGGGGCGCGCCGCTTACCACACCGCTTGCAACGCCACTTTTGAACAGCCGGTCCATGGACATTGAATCAATTCTTAAGGTAGACGCGCTGCCCATGGTGCGCTCTGCCGATGCAGGGATTTACTACGTTCCCATTCCTGCTTATAACAGCACAAGCCCGGTGGGAAATATTTTTGTTGACGGCGTTCATCAGGGTTGGCTTATTGGCATTCGCGATAATGACCAGTTCAGTGAAGGCGACCTTGACACGCTTGACATTGTGCTTCAAAAAGTGGAAGCGTGGATGGCGTTTAACCAGGCGCCCGAGGCTCATCACGAGCAGGCGGGTGTGTTGGCGCGCATGCTGGAGGATACGCCGGTCAAGGATGCCGAGATTCAGCGCGCGCTTGACACTTTTATGTGGCGTGTAAGCGACACCTTTCGCGTTTATGCTGTTCAGAGCAAGCAAGGGGAAGGGGAAGGGGAAGCTGCGCCCGGCGCACGCACCCGCACGGAAGGTGCTGGGTCGGGCAGCGCGCGCACCCGCATGGAAGCCGCGGGAACGCCCGGCGCGCGCAAAGAAACCAGCTCTCACTTTGTGGCGCAGCGTTTTCTTTCGCAGCTAAGCAAAAACACGTTTGTTATTCCCCTGAAAGAAAATTTTGCC
>CAVDDP010000121.1:0-6047 GCA_963607695.1 Hallerella sp. | reverse complement strand
ATAAGCGCAGCACCACGAAAATCGAGCTCAGCACCGTGAGCGAATGCCCTTCGCCCCCTTGCCCTGTTTACGCACCATATTAATTATTTCAGCGTGCTGGCTGAAAGGGGCATTCGCCTCAAGCTCGCTTGGATAATGCTTCTCTGGAGCTTATGGTTAGTAAGAATTAGAAACTGAATATATGAATGCTTCTTGCACCCACTTATCCTGCTTCGATATCGGCTCAACCCCTTTCAGCCAGCACGCTTCATGTGTAGTTTCCCCTTCTCCAAACACAAAACAACCCTGGAAGGAGCATCCAGGGTTGTTTTGCATAGGAAGGAAGTAATGAAAAACTGTTGTTTTTAGTGTTTAGGCTTCTTTGCTAAATGCGCCGTAGTGTGCATGGTACTGAATGGCCAATGCGTCGGCTGCGTCAATAGCGTCATCGTTGTTCACGTTTGCTACCCACACCAGGGTTGCTTTTGTCCAATCTTCTGGAAGCGGGAAGCTTGCGTAATCGGTGCCAAATATGTTAGTGCTCAGGTCGTAAGCAAGCTGGGCGTCCACAATGTTAATGTGGCCGTTGTTGTTTACATCGCCCTGCGTGGCATCTTTTGCAATAACGTTTACTGCCGCCGTGCTATCAGCGGTTACCGAGTACTCAAGGGTGTCGCCTGAACAGCCAATCATAATGTCTTTCACGGTAATGGTAGAGCTATCGGCTGCTTTGAGTGCTTCAAACGTTGCCGTAGCAATTACCACGCCATTTTCTGCCGTAGTGGCAGACTCGTTTTTGTAGAAGCTAAACACTGCTTCAGCCTTGTTGTCTGCAGGCATAAAGGATGCACCATCAGACAATCCCGCGCCCTTTGTAACGCTGGTAAGCTTGAATACGTTTGAGTCGTAATCAAAGGCGCCTGAAAGCGCTGCAATGTTGTAATTGCTGCTCTTTGCCACAATTTGTACCGTTACGGTATCGCCTACTTTCACCGGCGATGTTGCGCTTGTGGCAGTGCTGTCAATGGCGGCAGACACTTCAAAGGCAGGAGCAAACAAAGCGGAAGAACCTGCACCCAAGGGGTCATCGGTGCGGTTATGTGCTATTTTCCAACTGCACCCTTTAACATCGGGGCAGCCTTTGGTGTTCTTCTCAGTGTTGAAGTACAACGTGCCATTAATGGTTGCGCTGTATTCACCTTCGGCAAACTGTGAAACAATTGCCGCATTGTTGGTGTCAACATAGTCTACCTTGCCAATTGCCTTAATGTTGCTTACTGCAGTGCTGCAATTAGGCAGGTAGGTGTTGTTGGAAATGTTGTCATACTTGTTCAAAGAACGGTAGTACCCAATAATAGCGCCCGTGGTGTCGGCATTGCCGCGGGCAATGTTTCCGCAGAACATGTTGCCGCTGAACTCGTACTCATTCCATGCCTGAGCAACCATGCCGTCGCCACCCAAAATGCCGCCTACATAGGTATTGCCTTTGATGGTGCCGTCGCAGTAGTTGTCAATAATGTTAATACGAATAGCATTCGGGGCAGTATCTTCGCCCGATACTGAATCATCGTAGACACAACCAACAATGCCGCCCGCATATACCATAGCATCATTGTTGTATGTTTCTACCGTTCCGTGGAACTTGCAATTTTTCACGGTAACGTTACCCATGGCGTTATCACGGCAGCCAATGATGCCTCCCACATAGGCCGCCCCAGACACTGAAGCATAGCTCTCACAGTTTTCAATGGTGCCCTGGAAACGTCCTGCGAAAGAACCAACATAGCTATAGCTGTAACTACCAATGGTTACACCTTCTTCGATGGTGCAATTCTTAATAGTAGATTCGTAATAGGCAGAAACACCTGCATAGGGGCTTTCGCTAAAGGTGCCACTAAAGAAGCCAGAGCTTGTAGTGGTAGTGCCTGAAAGAATAGTTACGTTGTCGATGATTACGGCAGTACCGGAAAGTCCTACACCTGCCATATTTGAAATAAGGCCACAGCCCTTAATCTTTTCGCCGTAAAGCTTAAGATTTTTAATGGTGGCACCTTTTACATAACTAAAGAGCGCTTTCTCATTCTTTGGTACCGTTAATGTATAGCCTTTGCCATCAAAGGTGCCACTGAATGGGTAAAGATTGTCGCCCGCTTTAATGCTTTTAAGCGATGAGTCAATCAAGCAACCTACTTGTGTCCAGCTGGTGGGAAGTGTTACATCGGCACCAAGCTCAACATACATCCCTTCAAAGCTCATTCCGTGGTTTACGGCATAAGCAAAATCTGCCATGTGATCACTGGTGGAAAGCACATAGGGGTCTTTTTCAGTACCAGAACCAGGGAAGGGAATAGTGGTGGTAATGGCCTGATCGGTTTCTGCACCGTTGTAGGTAATATGTACGTTATTTAGGGAAGTTAATTCGCAGGTTAAGTCATCATTGTTTACGGTTACTACATCCCCGTTGGCATAGGTTGCTTTAACTTCCATGCCAGTGGGGTCAAAGCTTTCTGCCATCTTATAGGTGGTTTTGGTAGGAGCTTTGGTTATTTCAATCTTAGAAGGCGTTTCGTTGAGTGTTACAAAGGCAAGGTAGGGTTTCACACCTTCTGTTTTGTCTGCCCATGCGCTAATGGTAACTTGAGCTTTGTGGTTTGCCCAGGTGGGCTCACTTACCGTTGCAGTGCCGGTAATATCTCCATCCCACCAATCGTAGTAGGTACATGATGCACTAAGCGTTTGGTTTGGAGCTGCTTCAACAGAGAATGATTGGCCAGGTGTATTGCCTAATTTAGAATCACTGCTAAATAGTTCAGTAGTAGTGGTGCCACTGGTAAGACTTAAGCTGGAAATAGAGGGAACTTTATAAATGGTATAGCGGTAAAGTTGTCCGTTAGCATTTATAAGCACTGTGGCAGATGAATATTGCGTTGAAGAAATCATACCAGTTGGCCAATATCTTGTACCCGATGTTAGGGGATCAGTAACACTGTTGTTAGTGTACGTGTTTGTGTAGGTAACGGTAATACTATCGGTGTAATCAGCCTTAGCAGTTGCAATTACGGTATAAATTCCGTTTGCTTTGTTTGACATATACACATTGTAGTCACGCATAGAAGTACTGGACACCGGTTCTGTATAGAACGCCCTAGGGTCACTTTCGCTGTAGCCGCTACCGAAAACAACGTTCTCAAGACGGTCGGTAGGATACTTCAAGTTGCTCAGCGCTAATTCTGCATTGTCAAGGGTAGCAATATTTGTTACTTCTGCTTGAAGAATAGCAGGCAACTCGTTGTATGCTGCGCGTGCCTCGGTAATTTGTGTTTCTTTGCTTAAGTCAACTTCGCCAATAGCGTTAATCTTATCGATAACCGCCTGAGCACGTGCAATGTCGTAATGCTGTACATGGAAGGTGTAGGTGCTTGCTTCGCCCTTTCCCTCTTTGTCGGCAACCGTTATGGAAACATCAGCCTTGTTGTTGCTATCCCACGTAGGGGTAACAGTACCCGTACCCGTGAAGGTAAGCTTGCTTTCATCGTATAAGCTGTTGAAAGTAGGGGTAATGGTAAAGCTGTTGTTAACGGTGTTTACATTGTATTCGTAGGTGTTGTTAGTAAAGCTTGCGTTATCGGCTAAAGTAGCACCGCCAAGCGTTACGTTGTAAATAGTAGCACGGCGCTTAATGGTAACTTTATAGGCTGCTTTTCCGCCAACTTTGATAATGAAGCTTTTAGGAGCATAACTCATCGTTGCATTACTTGCGCTCTGAACAAAGCCGCCATTAAAAGCTGTTGCATTGTTTTCATCGGCATCGGGGTCAATGGTAACGGTACGTTGGTTGCCTTCTGCATCGGTGTATTCTGCAGTAATTTCCCCACTGGCGGCAGATCCCAGTTTTGCATGTGCTGCAAAAGAGGAATTGCAGTCGTTAATGATAACCGTTACCTCAGATTTTGCAGGATTAAAGCCGCCTTCAATGTTGTACTTAGTTGCCCAGCTAAAGCCAGATGAATCTGCAAAGCGCAGCTCGCTTAACTGCAGGCTTTCTGGTACATCTGCGGCAGGCTCTTCAGCTTCCAGGGTTGTTAGGGCGCTGGTGCTGGCAACGGTGGAGTCGCTGGCGCTGGCCTCTTCGGCAGCTTCATCTGCAGCTGCTTCTTCGGCAGAAGGCTCTGTGGTAGCTTGCGCAACCACTGCTTCTTCTGCGCTGGTGTTGTTTGCGGGCTGGGCGAGGGCGCTTGCCGGAACCATCATGGTTGCCAGGCAGAATGAAAGCACCACGCTTACCACTTTTTGTGACTTCTTCACTTCATTCCTTTCGTTTCCCGTGAATTACCGGTGAATGAAAAACGCCTGCCGGCCTTTACCTAAGACCTGCAGGCGTTTGTTTGCTCTACGTTGGAATGCACATGACACTCGCAGCAACAGCTTATTGCTTTTCAGATCCCCGGTGCGGGCGGTTGTTCTTTACGCAGCGCGGAGACCCGGCTTATCCTTGCTTTGCTGGTGCGACTTTATAGTGCGAAGCTTGCGTGTTGCTAGCGTTCGCGTTGTTTGCATCGCACGTGCAAACAAGGCTTCACGGTGACCTGCTCGTCGGGGATTTTCACCCCTGTTCATCCGGTCTTTTTTGGGGGCTGCCTGTCAAGCAAAATGCTCTGGCGAAAACCCTGCGCTCCCCTTATAAGCCTAAGCCAAAGCCCCTGCTTGTAAAGCGAGCATAAAAAGACACAGCTGCGTTAAGCGCTTCTCTATTCACTTTTCCTTGGCATTTATAGTACATGTCTTTGCGCTTTGCAAGAAAAAACAGCGGGAAGGTTTATTTCGTTACCCTTCCCGCATTCTTGGTATCGGCGGCACCCATGCCCACCCCTTCCCTTTCTCAACGTTGTTTCTACTTCCGCCTCATAGTTTCCGCCTGGGGGTTTCCGCTGGCGCGAAAAGTTTTGCCCCAGCGGCGGTGAAGTGTTAAACTTCCTGTGATTGTATATTTCCTATCAAAACCGCAGTGACATGCGGGAAAGGAGCTTGGTAATGCAAAATTGTTCTTCACGTACAACAACGCTGCGTCAAACGTTGCTGTACGCCGCATGCACCGCGCTGCTGGCGTTGGTGCTGGCGCTGGTAGCTGCACCTTCTACGGCACTTGCCTATGTGGACACCGGTGCAGATGGCAGCGATGGCGCCGAAAACACCGTAACGCTTACCATTGTAAAAGGCGCAAACAATGCTTTGGTAAACAAAAGCTATGAATTTGTGGAAGGCTCCACCTTGGGCGACTTGTTTGCAACCGCCGAAAAAGCAGGTGACATTGCCGATTATCAATTTGTTGATTCAGGCTATGGTTCATACCTTAACTCTATTACGTTTACCGATGGCACGGTGCTCAAAAACGCTTCCGATTACTCAACGTATTGGGCCAATTACAAAAACGGCACGTATTCGCAAGGCGTAACCGATTCCACCGAGGGCGACGTTATTAATGCTGGCGACGCCTTCCAATTTTCCTGGGAAGAGTCGTATCCTAAAGTAACACCAACGCAAGCCCAGTGGACCACTCTTTCCAATAGCGCAACACCTGGCGGTAACGTTGGCGAAGGTGGTAGTGCTTCCGTTACGCTTACTATCGTAAATGGCGTAAGCAGCTACACAGGACCAAATGCAGTGGTGAATAAGTCTTATAGCTTTAATGCAGATAAAAAGCCTACCATTAAAGACCTTTTTGAAGCTGCCAAAAATGCTGGCGACATTAGCGATTACTTTTTTGGTAATGAAGGCGGCGGCGCTTTAGTTTCTGTTACGCTTAATAATGGCACCACCCTTGCTACTGATATTGTTAAGTTTGACTATTATTGGGACTCATATATGAATGGCGGCTCTGACGAATGCTACGATACCCAGATAATTTCTAATGCCGCTGCATATCAGTTTGCCTGGGTAGAGTCAACGCCTCTTATTTCTCCCACCTCCGATCAATGGGACACGCTTTCCAATGCTGCTGTTGCTTCGGATAAAATTGTAGGTGATACCAGCGACGATTCCGGTGATTCTACTAACCCCGACGCAGAAAA
>CAVDDP010000120.1:0-6232 GCA_963607695.1 Hallerella sp. | reverse complement strand
GTGCGCGTGTGGGCCGTTGAAGGCAATTTTGACGATTGTCAAAGCGGCGTAAAAACAATCTTTTCCGATGCTGTTTTTACCAAAAAGCTGCTTGAAGAGCACAACCTGGCACTTTCCAGCGCTAACTCTATTAACTGGGGGCGCTTGTTGCCGCAAGTTGTTTACTATCTTTCAAGCTATGCAAAGTTAGTTTCTCAAGGTGCAATACGCGCTGGTGAGTCTATTGATATTTGCGTTCCCACCGGCAATTTTGGCAACATTTTGGCGGCGTGGTACGCAAAGCAAATGGGAGCGCCCATCGATAAGCTCATTTGCGCTTCTAATGCGAATCGCGTACTTACCGATTTTATCGAAACAGGCACGTACGACATTTCAGACCGCGCTTTTATGTTAACCCCCTCGCCTTCCATGGACATTCTTATCTCGTCTAACCTGGAACGCCAACTTTTCGAGCTAAGCGGGCGCAACACTCAAGCAACGGCACAATGGATGACAAATTTGCGCAACACGGGCAAATTCACGGTAGATGCCGAGACCCTCAAACGCGTGCAAAGCACTTACAAAGCAGGGTCTACCAGCGATAATGAATGCCTGGAAACCATCAAACAGGTTTTTGAACAATACCACTACCTGCTTGACCCGCATACGGCTGTTGCCTATCACGTTGCAAGCCAAGTTCGTAGCAGCAATCCCTTGGTTATTGCCAGCACCGCGCATTGGGCTAAATTTGGGGAAAACGTGTATCGCGGTTTGCATGGCATTCCTGCTGGCGAAGTGCTTCCTGCCGATATTGCAGCGCTTTCAGGATGTGAGCTGAACAAGCATATTGCGCAGGAAATTGGCAACCCTTACCTTCCCAAAGGTCTTGCACAACTTGATGAGCTACCCCTTCGCTTTACGGAAACAATCGACTCTTCCATTGCTACCTTAGAGAAAGCCGCTTTGGACTTTGCTCAAGAAAATTAAGTGAATAATCGTTCATCCTGTTAAAAAAGTGTTTATAATTATTCGAACTTAACCATAAGGAGGTTATATGTCATCGCTTGAGCAGTTGTACCCTTTTATCCGTTTATCTATTGGCAACCCTGCATCCGAGAGCAAATCGGCATTAGGTCGCGGCGTTGCCGATCTTTGTTTGGGCGTTCGTAACACGGGCTCGCTTAATGCCGCTGCAAAAAGCATGGGCATGGCTTACAGCAAGGCGTGGCGCATTATGAAAGACACCGAAGCGGCGCTGGGTGTTATGTTGCTTGATCGCGATGGTGCCCACGGAAGTTCACTTACTCCCGAAGGCAACATCATTCTGGATGCTTATATTGAAGTTGAAAAGATTCTTCAAGAGCAAGCGGAAAAGCTTTTGGCCAGCCGATTGGTGTAAGTGTCGTCAAATTTCATGGTTATCTCAAGCGCGCCTTCGGGTGCGCTTTCTTTTTTAACCACCACAACACCAACCGCTACCAGTTCGGCATCCTCTTCTTGTTCGCCTGTTGTCCCCAATGCTGCCGCAGACTCTGTGGCACCAAATTCGTACAAGCACTCATAGCATCGGTTCATATCGGAATAGCAAACAGCACCGCATGATGGGCATACTTTCGTTGTAAAACACTTTGTCATAAATCCCTCTTTCCCTTCCTTTTATGCGGTTGGCTTCCACGAATATCCCCCAACCAAGAAAGCCGCTGCCCCAGTTCAAACCAAGGCGCATCCACCGTGCGCCGCTCAACAACAGCATAGGCGCGGGAGCAACGCACACGATGAAAAGGCGCTACGTTTTTCTTTGCCATAAGAACACTTCCGCATTCATCCACAAAAGCTATATCGATATTCCACCGCATGCCAAACGTATGAATGTCGTGGCACGGAATAATAACCAGGCATTCCTGATCTTTTGACCCTTTACCAAACAACATGCCGCAAGCCCGCTGAAAAAACGTGCGTGCATATTTCACGTTCATAGGCAATCCCCTTTCGCAACACCTCACGCTACATTACAAACCACCACTGTTTTGTTCTGCACAAGCCCGCAACTTACATACGCCCACCGATACGTTCCTTCTGCCTTATAAAAGCTGGCGCTTGTTTCGTTTTCTGAGGGAACGCATACCCACTGTTTTTCTTCAAGTTCTTTTTGAATATCTTTGAGCGTTTGCTGCGGAGAAGCCTGACTTTCAAAGCCGCAAACTCCAGCTTCACGCTGAAATCTCACCGAAGAGTACGGGCTCATATCCAAAAAGTTACTGCTTAGCTGCCCTATTTCGGCACCCGATGGCTCTTGATGCATGCCGGCGTTTTGCTGAGCTTGCAATACAGCCGCTATACACCACGGCGCTGCAAGCACCAAAACCACTACAAGCACCGCACCGCCAAACCGTTCTTTCCAACAGCGTTTCTGACCTTCCTGGCAATACGAGCGCTTTGAGTGTTTCGAGCGCCCTGGGCGCATCGAGCGGCTCTGTTGTTTCAGGCGCCCTGGGCGCATTGAACACCCCTGCTGCTTCGAGTGCCCTGGGCGCATCGAATACTCCCGCTGCTTCAAGTACCCCAAACTCATACCATCACCCCCGGCCGATAGCAGTTCAACGCAAAAGAGGCACGGTGCTTAAGCGTTGGCAGCTGTGCTCCAAAAAGAATTGACCGGAATTGCAATCCAAAAAGCGAGGGCTCGTATTCTAAAGTTGCTTGAAAAATGCTGTTTCCCCAGCTATCCGAAGAAACAACCACATTCACGCTTGAGCATTCGCCGGCATACTCAGAAGCAAGTGCCCCTTGAATAGCCTCCACGGCATCTCCCTGGTTTGAGCCAAACTGCGGTGCTGCAGCATAAATACGCGCCTGTTGAGGAAACACCCGGTCAAATGAAGCACAAATACCCAGGTAGTTCACCATATTAAAAGCAACTACCACCAAAGCCAGCGCAAGAGGAAACACAACTGCCATCTCAACGGTTGCCTGCCCTTTGCAATCTTTCAAAAGAGAAAAAGCTGTTATTGCCATAAAGCTTGCCCTCCCATTTGTTGCCAAGCACCTTGTATGCCTTGCGCGGCGCTTTCCAACACACCATCAAGCGTACTTTGAACTTGCGCAGGAAGAGCAACGCTTAACGTAAAGTTGGGGCCTTCTTCACCGAAAGGACTAAAGCTTCCTATTTCAACAGAACTTCCTACAAACGATATTCCCTCGTTTGCAAGATAGAGTGTTTCGCTTGACCACGAAAGCATACTCTCAAGTGCAGCTGCCCCCTGTTGTGCCCCGCTTTTTATCTGGGAATACGTTTGAGAAAGTGTGTCATTGCATTCCGTTGCAATAGCGCCTGTATTTGCAATAACGGGCTTGAGCGCTTTTAGCTTTGCTGGCTGCAACCCCAAAAGCTCCATGGTTTCCTGGAATGCATTTGATGCCCAGGTTCCCAACCCGCTTGCACTTACCAAAGGAATGCCAGCAAACATTTCCTCTATGGTACTCGCAAGCGCCTGCTGGCCAGAACCATACGTTTCCAAAAGCCCCGACCAACAGCTCACCGCCGCGCTCAAAGGCCCCGCTGCCTGTTTCGCTTCGTTGCTCATTCCGTCAAAAATGCCTGATAGAACTGTTCCTGCATCATCGGATGAGTCTTCCATAAGCGAAGCTCCTGCAACAGCAACACGCGTTCCTAATGCGTGTGTGCCTCCCGCAAGCTGCCATGAAGGTGTTTCCACGGAAGAAGTGTCAAAAACAACGGCAATTGCTCCATACCTACCCGGAGGGCTCACTTCAATGCGCGCAGAAGCAGCAGCTTTTGCATATTCTTCGCACGCATCAAAAAGCGACTGCACCGTGCTTTTTGCTTCACCGGTAAGCGGATCAAGCTCTGCACGTGCCTTTTGGTACGCTTGCGCTGCCTGAGCAACGCGCAAGTAGTGATACTCAAACCCTGTTTTAACCGAGCTGGTAGCAGAGGCAACATTTCCCAGGCTTTCAGCCACAAATTCACACGCTGAGCAGGTTTGAAAGTTTTCCTCATTTGTCTCAAGTTCTTTGATTGAACCCAGGTAGCTATAGCCCCGTGCGTTAGGGCAACCAACCCACGCATGCATCGTAAGTGTTGAACCATTGGAAGTTACCGGAAACGCCTCTTTTGTGTAAAGCGTGGTATAACGCATTTGTTTCAAATTTTTGGGAAGCACCGGAAAATTTGCCTCAAAACTATCATCTGTCTCATGCACATATCCTTTTTCCAGCTCATCGCAGGCATATTGATAAAAAACACGGCGAACTCTGGATTGCCCCTGCTCGGCAATGCTTCCACCTACAGATTCCAGCTCGTTGGATAAGCGATTTTTGTAGTATGCCTGAGCACGGCTTAACGCCACAGAAAACGACCACGTATCAACCGAAGAATAGCGCGGATTAGAAAAGCCCGTCATACCTGCCAACGAGGAAGCACGCTCATACATACAATAATCATCTGTTCCTGCTTCGCCACAATCTGCCTCAAACCCTTGCTGTTTTGCGCAAAGCGCTTCCTGCGCCGCTTCTTCTGCTTTTTCAGAAAGCTCTTGCACGTCATCGCTTTCTTCTTCAACGCGATCAAAAAACTCCTGGTCAGTCTCACTGGTATCCGTTATCTCAATATCTTCTCCTTGCAGGGGAAAGCTCACGGCTAAAGCATGATAGTTCGCACCTGACTGTTTGCTGTTTGACTGTGCAGCAAGTGCTGCACGAACCGTAGCAATAAAAGGCAACGCGCGCTGGTACGCCTGCAGGCCTGTCTTGGCAGTTTTTGAGAATGAACTTCTGGCCTGGGCAAACGTTCTTCCTGCATCAATAAAGCCCGAAGAAAGCGAAGCTGTTACTGGCGTGCATAAACAAGCAATGCCAACCCCCGTGGAAACCGTAGATGCCAAAGAAAGAGAAAGAACAACAGCGTCGCAAACCTGAGCAACAACCATGAATTCTGCTACTTCAGTTTGTGCTGCAAGTGCCGACGCGTCGGCAACATCTTGTATCGCAGCTGAAGCCGAGTTAATGCGATACACCTGCGCAGACGTAAACACCAGCGCTAAACATAAAAGCAACGAAACACTCATTCCTAGCGTGGTAAAACCCTGGTCATCCCGGAAAATATCCTTGTTCTTGCCTTGCTTATTTGCGCGTTGTGTTACTTCCCTTTTAAACCATCTGCATCTATTCATCTATCCACGCTCCAACCCACCCTGCAGCGCCTTCAGACAGGCTGCTTTCATTTGCCCACAACGGCTGAACAGCGCATGCTTCGCGTACCGTAATAGTTAATAATCCCTGCTCGTCTAAGAGATTCAAAAACGAAGCGCCACAACTAATAAGAGGCAACGGCTTAATTTTGTTTGTTATTTCTACCGAAGCCTGCCCGGTTGATTCATTTCCCTCTAAGGTAATTTCCCAAGAGCAAGCACTTCCATGCTGGTGAAAAAGATCTTGCTGCGGAATTGCTCCTAAACGGCGCAAGATATAGCTTTCGCATGTTTCCAGCTGATCGGAGCTGGTTGTTGCTAAAACACGGCACCCTTCTGCAGCGGCATTTCGCATAACCATGCGGTCGTACATAATAATGCCTGGTTGAATTAAAAGAAGAACAGCAATAAGTAGTACCGGAATCATAAAGGCAGCCTCAACGGTTGCTTGCCCTGCCTCGTTTTTGATTTTATGTTCAAGCCCGCTCATATACTGTTCCCCCTTTCTTTCTGCCACTGCTCTTTAAAACGAAAAGATATCCAAAATTGCCCCTGGCGCATTACCCGATACATGGTGCGAAGCACTAAAAGCTGCATGCTGCGCAACAACCCCATCCGAAAAAAGGTGCGCAAGCGCGCCAAGGCCAATTACTACCGCAAGAAATGCTGCAAGTACCAGGGCATACTCCACCGTGCTTTGCCCTTTGCAGCTCGCAAGCTTTCGAATAAAGGTGCACATCATAGCCCGTTTATTCCCGTAGCTATTGCATTCCACAGCTCTTCAATCTTGGGTTTAAACAAGGTGATGGCAGCAATAGCAATAACCGCTAAAACGCCCACTAAAATGGCGTATTCTGTTGTGCCTTGCCCCTTTACGTCAAGTACTTTCCCACGAATAAAACCCCAGGTCTTTAAACACAAACGGTCAAACTTGTTCATTTTTAATCCTTTCAACGTATGATGGTGCAGCCCGGCTGTACCTTTAAAATCCACCCATCATTTCCAGCAAAATGGGCCCCATAACCAAAAGAAGCATTGCGGGC
>CAVDDP010000119.1:0-6273 GCA_963607695.1 Hallerella sp. | reverse complement strand
AGCGGGGCATCCGCAGATTCGTACAGCACCGCAGGTTGCGCGGGCGCACATTCGGGAACGCCCAGATAGTTTGCCAGGCGTGCGGCAATATCGTCCACGTCGTTTTCTCCGGCGGCTCGAACTTCCCCCGTAACACGCCCATGCACGGTGTAGTTCAAATGATGTAAGCCAGCCAAGCGTAAAAGCTCATCTTCCAACACGCCATCAAGCTCTTCAAGCACCAGAATGTCGGTTAAACCGTGGGTGAATTCCAGCGCTGCCTGTTGCGGGAAGGGGTGCGGCGTTCCCACTTGCATGAACTTATAGGGCGGTACAGAAACACCCTGTTCAGCGGCACGCTCTTGCAGCATTTCCAACGCCTCACGCGTGTAAGCCACGCTCACGCCACCTGCCACAATGCCAAGAGTAGGGGCACCTGTGTTGGCGCCACTCGCGGCTTCAGCACCAGTTGCACCAGCCGCACCAGCCGCGCCCGCGAAAGCGCCAGCGGCACCCGCGGAAGCGGCGGCACCTTCCCCACCAGCACAAATTACGGGGTTGAAAGCAGCTGCGCGCTGCCCTTCCGAATACTCAGCGGCAATCTTGGGAAGCCGCTCGTTAATGTCTTTATGCGCCGCAAACGCGCGCGCCGGGAAAATAACCCACTTGGAATCGCGCACAAAGCCCTGCTCAGGAACGTCGCGCGCAACCGTGTGCTCTGCAACGTCGAAAAATGCCGAGGCATGACAAATACGGGTAGTAGGCCTGAAAATTACCGGCGTGTGATAGCGTTCAGAAAGCTCAAACGCTTCCTTAATCATAGAAAAGCCCTGTTCAGGGGTAGCCGGGTCAAAAACGGGAACTTTGGCAAACCCCGCATAGCGGCGCGTGTCTTGCTCGGTTTGCGAAGAAATGGGGCCGGGGTCGTCGGCAACAAAAAGCACCATGCCACCCTGAATACCCACGTAGTTTACGCACATCAGCGGGTCACTTGCCACGTTCATGCCCATTTGCTTGCAGGTGAACAAGGTGCGCGCTCCCGCGTACGAGGCGCCCGCCAACAGCTCAAGCGCCGCTTTTTCGTTGGTGGACCACTCCACGTGAACGCCTTGTGCCGCGCCCTGGGCGTGCAGCTTTGCCACCGTTTCTACCACTTCAGACGAGGGAGTTCCCGGGTAGCCCGCCACCACGCGCACACCCGCTTCAAGCGCTGCGTGGGCAAACGCTTGATTTGCCATTAGAAATTTTTTCATTACGTGTATCGTCTTCTCTCTTAAGCGTTGGCTGTTGTTGCGCTTCACGCGCGCCACCAGCACCTTTGCTATTTGGCCATTTCCGCTTTGAAATCAATGATTTTCTGACGCGCCGTATCACACCCCGTGCCCAGCATTTGAACAGCCAAAATGGCAGCATTTTTAGCACCGTTAATGGCAACACACGCAACAGGCACGCCACTGGGCATTTGCACCATGGAAAGCAGGGAGTCAAGGCCGCCTAAATCGCTGGTTTTCATGGGAACGGTAATAACGGGGCACGGTGTGTACGCCGCAACCACGCCGCCCAAATGCGCCGCTTTGCCTGCCGCCGCAATAATCACTTTCATGCCGCGCTCATGAGCACCCGCTGCCCATTCGTGAACCTCAAGCGGCTTGCGATGCGCGCTGGCAATTTTCAACTCATAAGGAATACCGAATGCCTCTAGCTGATCCATGCAAGGTTGCATGGCGGGCAAATCGGACTCGCTTCCCAAAATAACGCCTACAACAGCGGTTTTTTCACTGCAACATTCTGCCATTAGGTGCTCCTTTTCTTATACTTCTCTTTTTTGAACGCGCCCGCGAAGCGCAAGCGCTCAAACGCCACACACACGCATGCGCCCGCGCGAACATGTCGCACAAAACTTCAAGCGCCCGCGCACACGCATGCACCCGCGCAAACGCGCGGTGCGCTACTCTTACGCTTCCTGCGCCGCGCGCGCAATAATGTCAACGCACGTTTCTATTCCCAACGTACCAACATTCAGCGCCAAATCGTATTCGCGAAGGTTTCCCCAATGGCGCCCGGTATAGCACTCGTAATAAGCGTGACGCGCCGAGTCTACCTTGCGCATAATACGTTTTGCCTGTTCAACGTCGGTACATTCGTTCGCTTCCATAACGCGCGGCAAGCGGAACTCTTCGCTTGCATACAGAAAAACACTCATGTGATCAACGCCTGCCTCTTGAAGCGTTGCGTTAGCGCAACGCCCCAAAAGAATGCACGGCCCCTGCTTTGCCAGCGTGATAATGGCGCGTCGCTCATACTCAAACACGGTATCTTTCACGTCAAACGCCGCCGGTCGGATAACGCGCAACAGCGAGTCGCGCTTGCGCATGACCTCTTCTTCTTCAACAATTTGCTCAATGTCAAGGCCGCTTTTTTTCGCGGTGTTCAAAATAATGTCGCGATCAAACAGCTCAATGCCCAGCTTTTCGCCAACATTGTGCCCAATGGTGTGCCCGCATGCCTCGTACTCGCGGCTAATGGTAATAACTTTCATGTGTGCGCCCTTCCTAAAAAACTTATCGATGACCTGGCATTACTTACAATCAAACGTTTTATTGCTCAAGTGAATCTAAAAATTTGCGAAGCTGTTCGCGCGCAATTTCAATCTCGTAGAAATCCTGCCTTGCCAGCGCGCGGTCAAACGACAACATGGCGGCATCTATTTCTTCCCTGCGCTTGCCTGTTGCTTCCTCGTACATGCGCTCTCCGCGCAAAAGCTGCAGGCGGTTCGCTTCGTCTTCACGCGGGTTTTGCTTCAAATAAGAAAGTCGCTCAAAACGCTGGGCAGCCTGCTCGTCCGAGATTTTGTACTCTTCGTTTTGCACCACTATCTTGTGCGTTTCGCCTGTTGAAACCACGCAAACTTCCACTTCAAGCAAAGAGTTTACGTCGTAGGTAAAAATGATGTCAATGGCCTGACCCCCGCGCGGCGCCGGCGGCACGGCAACGGTGATGTCGCCCAAAAGCAAATTGTTGGCGGCCATGCGGCTTTCGCCCTGCAAAATTTTGACCATCACCTGCGTTTGGTTGTCGTATACCGTGCTCACGCGCTGGCGGCGGCTTACCGGGATAACCGTGTTGCGTTCAATAATAGGCAGGAAGTGCCCGGATTCCTCAAACGTGCCGTTGCCGGCAACAACCTCGGTGCCCAGCGTAAAGGGGCACACGTCGGTAAGTACCACTTCGCTAATTTCGGCATCGCGCATTTTCATGCCGCATTGCAGCGCGGCGCCCAGCGCCACCGCGGTATCGGGGTCTACCAGCGTTTCCGGCGCGCGGCGAAACACTTTTTCCACGAAATGGCGCACCACCGGAAGCCTGGTTGCGCCCCCTACTAAAATAATGCGGTCAATTTCGTTTAGGTGAATGTCGGCGTCGCGCAGGCTGCGCTCAATGGGGCGGCGCAAGCGCTCCAAAAGCGGCTGGCAGGCTTGTTCGTATTCTTCAAGTGTAAAGCTTTCGCTATAGGTTTTGTTGGCGAAAGCCCAGGTCATGGTTACGGTTGGGGTTTCGCTGTGGGCGTCGGCCGCAGCGGGCGTCTCGGGCGCAGCGGCGGCAGTTTCAGCGGGCGCAACACAAGTACTGAACTTGCATTTTGCTTCTTCTGCGGCGCGGGTAAGCTCTACCTGGGCGCGTTCATCTAACACCGTGCGCGCCACGCCAATGCGCGCCAAGAACATGGTTTCCAAAAGCTCCGTGAAATCCTGGCCGCCAATAAAGTTATCGCCCGCAATGGCATGAACTTCCATAATGCAGGCAAAAAATTCCAAAACCGATACGTCAAACGTGCCACCGCCCAGGTCAAACACCAAACAGCGTTCATCTTTTGGCTCTTCTTGCACATCTTGGGCAGCCTGCACCGAGGTAACAGCAACCAAGCTTACCCCTGTTTCTTTTGTTTGCTCGCTGGGGCGCGCCGCAGCGCCGCCTACCCCGTGGGCAATGGCTGCCGCTGTGGGCTCATTGATAATGCGGGCAACTTTTAAGCCTGCCAGCTCACCGGCGCGTTTCGTAGCTTTGCGCTGCAAGTCGTTAAAATACGCAGGAACGCTAATAATGGCCTGGTCAACTTCGCATCCCAAGAACACTTCGGCGTCTTCTTTAAGCGAGCGCAATACAAAACGCGAAAGTTCCTCGGCAGAAAAATTCATGCCGTCAAGCTCAAAAATGCGGTTTGTTCCCATGCTGCGTTTGAAAACGCTGGCAACGCTTAGGGGGTGCAACATGCCGTATTCGCGCGCAACTTCGCCTACTAAAATCATGCCGTTTTCATCGATAGCAACAACGCTGGGCGTAAGAAGTTTTCCCAGTCTATTAGGGATAACCTGCGCTTTTCCATCGCGAAAACACGCAACCAAACTATTTGTTGTTCCTAAATCAATGCCAACTAACATAAACGTTCCTACCGATAAATTTCTCTTCTCTAACCTCGCGCCGGGTGCTTGTGTTTGCTTCGGGTGCCCACGCCAACTCTCAGACCGGCGCCTTCGACTGAGTGCGCCAGCGCCTTCGCCTTCGCCTGCGCGCGCCAGCGCCGGCGCCTTCCCCTGCTAAAACAGCATAAACCCGCCGCGCTTAAGCAGCTGCTCAAAACAGGCAAACCCCACATCGCCCGGCCATTTAGTGCGTGCTGCGCTAACCAAGCTGCAACAAGTTGCAATGTCTCCCTGAATCAGCAAAATTTGCGCCTTGAACAGCGTTAATTCGGGGCACGCGCAATTGGTACACCGCTCGCAGCGCGGCGCTTCTTCCGCCGCTTGCAAAGTGCGCCGCGCCAAAACCGGATGATTCGCCAGCGCAAACATCACTGCTTGCTCGCCCAAAAGCCGGCGCCTGTCGGTGCCGTAAGGGGTTTTCTTCTGGTCGGTTTCTTTAATTGCTTTTTGCGCATATTGTACCGCAGCTTGAGTGTTTTCCTGGTACCACTTTGCCATTGCTAAATCGCAAAGTTCCCGAACGGCAAATCCGCCTTCTGCGCGCTTCAAATCAAGGCGCTTGCGCAAGCACTTTTCAAGCTGTTCATAATTGCCCGTATACACTGACAGAATGCATTTTGCACTAAAAACCTGCCAGTCGTTCATATCATAAAATCCCTGCTCAATGCACTGTTCTGCACGCTTTGGGTTATTGTTAACCACAAGCTCATAAAGCGCTTGCGCATACGCCAGGCCGCCCGCGTCGCAGCCCTGCGCGCCTGCTTGAGCGTTAAGCTGCTGCCATTTTTGCAGGTACAGCTCAAGTTCCTGAAACATGCCTTGCTGCAAAAAAATGTCGCAAACATCAAGGTGAACGTTGTCATAGGTGTACTTGGCACACGCACGAAGCAACGTTTCCACCGCATCACGCCCACGCCCCGCGCGCCGCAACACGTGCACTTTGCGCAAAAACTGATTAATGCGCAGCTGCTTTTCCTTCTTTGACGTGCGGATATACTCTTCGCATTCACGCAGTGCCTCATCAAAACGGCCTTGCGCCTCGTACACAAACGTTAAAAGCCGGTAGCTGTCGGGGCAGTTCGGCTCCACCGCGCGCTCCTGCAAAAAATAGCTTTCGGCCAGCGCGTAGTTTTGCACGTAATACGCATGCAAGCCCGCATAGTACAGCGCCACCGGGTCATGCGGTTCTTGCTTGAGCACCAACTCACTGTACTTCAGCGCTTTATCAGCATTGCGCTCGGCACTTTTGGAATACAGCTGCGCCAGTGCGCGCTCGGGCTCTACCCCCGTATGCGGAAGATCCACCAAACGCTCGTATGCTTCAATGGCTTCTTCCGTTTGATCCAAGCGCATGAGCAGCCATGCTTTAAAACTTAAGCAATCAATGTCGTTGGGGTCAAGCTCCAGGCCTTTGTTAAGAATAGTAAGGGGAAGATCTGGCGCCGTTTCGCCCTCTTCTTGAGAAAGCAGTGCCAACCTATAACACACCTGGCCAGGCCACTCCATGTCTTCGCCCTGCAAAAGACGCGTGTAAATGTTCTGGTAGATGCGCCGCGCGGCGGCATACCCACGTGCAAGCGGCGCGGGGGTGTTGGCTGGCGCGCCTGCGGTGCCCGCGTCGGCGGCGTTGGCGTCGGCGTCGTCCGCGTCCGGGGCGCCCGCAGCACCCGTGCCGCCCGCGTCGGTGCCCATGCCGCCCGCGTCGGTGCCCGCAGCACCCGTGCCGCCCGCGCCGCCCGCAGCACCCGTGCCGCCCGCGTCTGCCTCGCCCGCAGCACCCGTGCCGCCCGCGTCTGCCTCCTCTGCCTCGCCC
>CAVDDP010000118.1:0-6290 GCA_963607695.1 Hallerella sp. | reverse complement strand
GCATAATGAAGGATCCTCGCGAGGTTATCATTCGCCCGGTTATCACCGAGCACAGCTACGACATGATGGAGAAGAACACCTACACGTTTGAGGTTGCAAAAACTTCTAACAAAGTTGAAATTGCCCAGGCAATTACCGCAATTTTCAACGTGCAAGTGGTAAAGGTGAACACGCTGAATGTAAAGGCAAAGCCAAAGCAGCGCCGCGGCATTCAGGGCAAAACCCGCACGTGGAAAAAGGCTATGGTTACTTTGGCCCCCGGCGACAAGATCGAAATCTTTGGCGCCTAGGCCGATTATTTCGGCCTTGCGCTCGAGCTCACCGCACGTAAGGCGCGCTCGCTCTCGCGCCGGCCGAACTAATTCGGCCTAGAAAGCGAAGCATGTGTAAGGCGTATTCGGTCGCACGACGGGCGAATCAGCTCGCTCGATGCGCCGAAAATGCAAAGGCGTTAGCCCCTGTAGTTTTGAAAAATCCCCCTCGTGTGAGGGGGATTTTTTGTAGGGCTTGTCGCACTAATTTGCAGGGAATGGGGGTGCTCCTTTACAGGGAAGCCGAGGTGCGTTTTTTGCAGGGGAATTGCCGCGCCGAACACTTCCCCTATTACTTTAGGCACCGCTCCCCAAAAATATGATGTTTTAACAAATGTTAGAGTGCCACTTACCCAAAGGTGGGCTAAAATTCAACGGGGCAAAAGGGGACATAAAGAAAAACATTGATAACAAGCTGTTGGGGGAGAGAGTTAAGTATGAAAGTAACTCAAAAGAAAATAGACGGAGGCAAGCTGTTGCTTGATTGCGTTGCTTCCGAAGAAGACGTTTCCAAGGCTTTTTATACCGCCTCGGTTGAGTTTGCAAGCCAAATGGGTTTGCGCCCGCAAAAAGATATTACGGTTGAGCAGGCATGTCGTGAGCAGCTGGGCATTACCGATTTGGATTCCATGGTGCAAGGCCGCGCCCTGGAGCTTATTGCCCCCATGGCGCTGGACAAAAAAGACATTATTCCGCTGTTTCCGCCTACTCCTATGGGAACAACCGAGTTTAAGCGCGGTAAAAAATTCTCGTTTACTATGACGGTTACGCCAAAACCCAATTATGAGCTAAGCTCATATGATCCTGTTGAATTTACCTATCCGGCGTTTAAGCCGGATTTGTCGGGCGTGGATGACCAAATTGCCAAAATTGCCGAGCAATACGCAGGCTATGGTACCGCGCCTGAGCAGCATGAAGTGCGCAAAGGCGATACGTGTTTGGTTGCCATTGATGCCTCGGTAGATGGCGTTCCGCTGAACGGCTTGAACACCACCGGCCGCCCTTACACGACGGGTGAAGGCTACATGCCCCCGCAATTTGATGAGCAAGTTATTGGCATGAAGCCGGGCGAAGTGAAAACCTTTACCTTTGAAGCACCCGATTGGGACGCTGATAAGGGCGAATTTACCCAAGTGGTGGATTGCACTGTTTCGGTGAAAGAGCTGCAGGAAAAACAAGTTCCTGAAATCAACGACGAGTGGGTAAAAACTTATATGCCCATGTATCGCAATCTTGAAGATTTCCGCCACTCTTTGGAAGAGCAGTTCACTGCCATGCAGCGCGAACAATACAACATTGCGCTGCAAAACCAGGCTGCCTCCAAAATTTCCGAGCGTTTTGAAGGCTCCATTGCCGATGAAGCATACGAAATTACCAGCAAAATGATTCAAGAGAACCTGCGCAAAGAGATTTCTGCGCAAGGTATGACCTGGGATCAGTTTGTGGAACAAAACGGCGGCGCCCAGCAAATTAATATGCTCATGATGATTCAAACGCGCCAGCAGCTGGTCACCGGCTTTTCGCTGGATGCGGTGTTCCGTAAGAAAAAGCTGGTCATTTCCGAAGAAGATATTATGGATGCCTGCAAGAACATGAATCCGCAATATCCTTCACGCGTACGCAAAGAACTAGAAGAAACCGGTCGCAATTTCGTGTTACGCGAAAGTGCCGAGCGATTATGTGCTGCAAAGTACTTAGTGGAGCATGCAATCATTCACGAGCCGGTGGAAGAGAAAAAGGAAGCTGCGGAAAGCGCTGAATAAATTCCGCATTTTTGAAACTCTTGAAAACCGCTGGTCCGTGAGGGCTGGCGGTTTTTGTTTTCCCCGCAAAATCTGACACAGCCCCCATGGTTGCATGCGCCTTAGGAATGGGGAAGGGTGCGCGGCGTGCGCACCGGAAACTTCCCCTTGGATTATTGGAATGCGTTGATTATAAGGGGAAACGGCGCGCTCAAAGGGCGCACCAGAAAAGAAGAGTAAAATGGCATGTTCGTGTGCACACGTGCGCACCCAACTTGCTAACCATAAGAAATGTACCTATATCAGCACAATAAGGAGAACACAATGAAAGACGTACGCGTTTGCGACGTAACCATGAAGCAGTTTGCCCGCTCAAAGGCATTCTCGCTCTCGTTTAAAGAAAAGCTTGAAACGGCAAAGCTACTTGACCGCTTGGGCGCCAGCGTTATTGAAATTGAAGGCATTGAGCGCGCCAAGGCCGATAGCTTGCTTATTAAATCCATTGCATCCATTACGAAAAACAGCATGTTGGCAGTTCCTGTGGCGCTGGGTGGCGAAAACCTGGACCTTACGTGGAAGTCGCTCGCCGAGGCAAACAACCCCCGCTTGCAGGTGGAAGCGTCGGTAAGTCCTGCTCAAATTGAGTATATCTACCGCAAAAAGGCCGATGCTATGGCGCAAAGCATTGTGGAAACTATTTCCCTTTGTGCGCAAAAAACGAAAAACGTTGAATTTGTTGCCATTGATGCAGGCCGTTCCGACATGGAGTATCTGGCAAGCGTAATTGCGCAGGCAATTGAAGCGGGAGCCACCACCGTTACGGTGTGCGACACTGCAGGAAAAATGCTTGCAAGTGAATTCTCCCAGTTCATTGCCGACTTGTACCAAGCGGTACCCGCCCTTGCAAAGGTAGCGCTGGGTGTTTCGTGCAGCAACGATTTGGACATGGCCGATGCCTGTGTTATTGCTGCCATTATGGAAGGCGCAACGGAAATCAAAACAGCATCGTATGACTTAAACGTTGCCTCCACCGAAAAAGTAGCAAAGATTCTTTCCGCAAAACAAGACGCCTGCCAGGCAACATGCAGCGTTCGCACCACCGAAATTGACCGCATATCTGCTCAAATTGCGCGCCTTTGCGAAGGAAACGCCTCTAAAAACGCCGCGCTTTTGGGCGCTGCTGCGCAGGCCGATGAAACCATGGTTCTTACCGTGCATGATACGCAAGAGCAAGTTTTGGCGTGCGTTGAAAAGTTGGGCTACGACCTTTCCGCCGAAGACGCGCTGGCAGTGTACGAGGCATTCGTACGCATTGCTTCCAAGAAAGAAAAAGTGGGAAGCTTAGAGCTTGATGCCATTGTGGCAAGTGCGGCGCTACAGGTGCCTCCCACCTATGTGCTGGACAGCTACGTTATTAACGCAAGCAATATTGCAACCGCTTCTGCCCATGTGAAAATGCTCAAAGCGGGCGAAGAAGTGGAAAGCATTGTACTGGGCGATGGCCCCATTGATGCGGCGTTCCACGCCATTGAGAAAATTGTCGGCTGCCGCTACGAGCTGGACAGCTTCCAAATTCAAGCGGTTACCGAAGGTCAGGAAGCTATGGGCGAAACGGTTATCAAACTTATCTCTGATGGCAAAGTATATTCCGGCCGCGGTATTTCAACCGACATCATAGGTTCAAGTATTCATGCATACGTTAACGCTTTGAACAAAATTGTGTACGAGGAGCAAAACTAATGAAACTGTCTTTTTCCACAAAGGGCTGGTCAGAGCGCTCTTGGGATGAGCTGGTTGGCCTTGCCGAAGAAATGGATTTCAACGGCATTGAAGTATTTGATGTAACTAAAAATGAAGAGCTGGTGGGCAAGGGCGCGCCATTTCACCTGTATAACACGCATGCTACCGCGCGTGAACTGCGCGAACGTGGCTTGCAAATTCCGGTGATTAACACTTCCCTTGATATTGCCGATGGGGAAGACCACACCAAAGAGCTTACGGCGCTTATTAACATTGCAAGCGAAGTATTTGCAACGGGCGTTTGCGTAACTGCCGTGGCGGGCAACGAAGAAGCTGCGCGCGCCTCGCTTTCTGCCATTATGCCGTATGCGGAAGAGAAAAAGATTTCCCTGCTTATTGAAACAACGGGTATTTATGCCAATACCGAGCGCCTGCGTGACCTTATGGATGCCTACGCTAGCGACTATTTGGGCGCTTTGTGGTCGGTTCGGCACCCGTACTGGGAAAACGATGAAAAACCCGCCATTACCATTCGCAACCTGGGCGCCTATGTAAAGCATGTTCACATGGTTGACTCGGAAAGCAATCATAACGCTGCGCTGGTGGGCGAAGGCGTTTTGCCGCTGGATGAAGTGATGCTGGCGCTTTCTTCCATTGACTACGACGGCTTTATTTCTTTGGAATGGATGCCCGAATGGATGGAAGATCTGACCGAGCCCGAGATTATTCTGCCGCATTTTGTGAACTACATGGAGCGTTTTACCAGCACCAAGGGCGCAAATCGTTCGCTGCAATGGAACCACGATAGCACTGGTCAGTTCATTTGGCCCAAGTTTGACCAGATTGACCTTACCTTCCCGCAGGTACTTGATCGCATTGTGGAAGAATTCCCCAACCAGTACGCGTTTAAATACACCACGCTTGATTACACGCGCACGTACGAAGAATTCCGCGATGACGTTGATAATTTTGCCCGCGCGCTGGTGAGCATGGGGGTAAAACCCGGCAGCAAAGTGGCCATTTGGGCAACAAACGTTCCTGCCTGGTACATTACGTTTTGGGCAACCACGAAAATTGGCGCCGTGCTGGTTACCGTGAACACGGCGTATAAAATTCACGAAGCGGAATATTTGTTCCGCCAATCCGACACGCATACCATTGTGATGATTGACCGCGCGCTTGACTCTGATTACGCCAAAATCATCAACGAACTGTGCCCCGAAATTAAAGACGCCACCCCCGGTGAGCAGCTTCATTGCAAGAAATTGCCGTTCTTGCGCAACGTTATTACCGTTGGCTTCAAAATGGCAGGCTGCCTTACCATGGAAGAAGCCATGGACCGCGCACCGCTTGTTCCTAAAGAGGAAATTCTGCGCATGGCGGCTGCCGTTAAGCCCGATGACGTGTGCAACATGCAATATACCTCGGGTACCACCGGCTTCCCCAAAGGCGTAATGCTTACCCACCGAAATGTGGTAAACGACGGCAAAACCATTGGTGACCGCATGGGCTTGTCCACCGCCGACCGCATGATGATTCAAGTGCCTATGTTCCACTGTTTTGGCATGGTTTTGTCTATGACCAGCTCTATGACACACGGCGCAACCATGTGCCCCATGCCGTATTTCAGCGCGAAAGCTTCGCTTTCTTGTATCACACAAGAGCGCATTACCTGCTTTAATGGCGTTCCCACCATGTTTATTGCCATGTTCAACCACGCCGATTACAAGAAGACCGATTTCTCGCACATGCGCACCGGCATTATGGCGGGCGCGGGCTGCCCGGCTGACCTTATGAAACGCGCAGCTCAGCCCGATGAAATGAACATGACCGGCATTGTTTCGGTTTATGGTCAAACGGAAAGCGCGCCCGGCTCTACCATGAGCGAGTGGACCGATTCCCTTGACCTGCGCACCGAAACCGTGGGTCACAACTTCCCCTATATTGAATGCAAGATTGTGAACCCCGATACCGGCGAAGAAGTGCCCGATGGCGAAAACGGCGAGTTCTGCAGCCGCGGCTACAACACCATGAAGGGCTACTACAAAATGCCTAATGAAACGCGTGGTGCCATTGATTCCGAGGGCTGGTTGCACTCGGGCGACCTGGCGTGCCGCGTGCACGATGAGCGCTATACCGACAAAAATGGTAAAATACTTACCACCTATATTATTACGGGGCGCCTGAAGGATATGATTATCCGCGGCGGCGAAAACTTGTATCCCAAAGAGATAGAAGATTTCGTGTACACGCACCCCAAGGTACAAGATGTGCAGGTAGTGGGCGTGCCCGATAAAAAATATGGGGAAGAAGCCGCAGCGTGCATCATTTTGAAAGATGGCGAAGAAATGACGGAAGAAGAGATGCGAAGCTTTATGGTTGAGCGCATTGCGCGCCACAAAGTTCCGCGCTACATTAAGTTTGTAGATTCGTTCCCCATGAACGCGGCTGGCAAGATTTTGAAGTACAAAATGCGCGAATCGCTTGCTGCTGAACT
>CAVDDP010000117.1:0-6315 GCA_963607695.1 Hallerella sp. | reverse complement strand
CTCGGAAGAACTGGGCACCGTTGATAACCCGGCGCTTCTTCCCGCTGATCAAGTAGTACAAACAAGCCTTAGCCTTGAAGAAGTACAAGCTTTGTTTGCAGATAGCTCACAAGAAGCAAATACGGAATCGGGGCAGGCACACCAGGCTTCATCGCTTTCTGCTAATTCGGCGCTTGCAACATACAGCACAAGCGAGAATGACCAGGTAGTAGAGCTTTACGGCGACCGCCAATACAACACCGCAGCAGCGGAAGCTCTGTACTCGTTTTCCTCCAGCGAGTACGCCATTATTGCCAGCGGCATAAGTGGCGTAGATGCTCTTTCGGCAACGGCTTTAGCGGGTGCCCTTGAGTGCCCCATTTTGCTTGCAAGCGACGATTACCTACCTTCTGTTACAGTAGACGCGCTTGAAGAATTAGGCGTAACCCAGCCCATTTTAGTAGGAGGAACTTCAGCGCTTTCCGAAGAAGTAGAGCAAGCGGTGGCAAACGTAACAGGCGCCAGTGTTGTTCGCCTTTGGGGCGATGGCATTATTGACACGCAGCTTGATATTTTCTACTACGGGCAGGAAAAAGGCTTGTGGAGCGATATGTGCCTTATTGCGCAAGGAGTGAAATCATACGCAGACGCTCTTTCGTTTTCGCCCGTTGCCTATAAGATGAAGGCACCTGTTTTTCTGGTAGACGAAGATGGTCTTTTGCCCGAAAAATCGCAAACTGCCTTGAAAGAAGGAAAGTTTACGCGCGCTTATGTGGGCGGGCTTGAAGGAGCGGTTGCAGAAGAAACCATTCCCGTAGTGCGCGGTTTGCTGTATGGCAGCGCTTCTGTGCTTAAAGATTCTGTGGTGCGTTTGGGCGGCGACCTTTTGTACGACACCAGCGCAACTATTGCGCAATGGGCAGTTGACCAGGGAATTTTGTCGTACGACAAAGCAGCATTTGCCACTGGAACCACCATGACCGATAGCCTTGCGGGCGCAGCGGTGCAAGCGCGTGATAATTCCGTTATTTTGCTTATTGACCCCGGGTATTATTCAACACTTGATGCTATTACGCCTTACAAAGACGAAGTAAACTCCATTAAATTCTTTGGCGGGCCCATGGTGGTATCGCTTGCTACCCGAAACAAGGTAACCGATACTTTAGGGCTTGAACGCAGCCCCTTAAATGAAACCTATGTTGATACAAGCGAGCTTTACAACTACGAATACATAAGCCTTTCTTTACAGGAATTCGCCGAAATGGAAGTAGACTACAAGGTAAATTCCGATGGAAGCAGTTGCAGCGCAAGTGATATTCTGGAATATATGGACCCCAACAAATATGACAACAGCACTTCTGAATACATGGAATTTGTTGATATTGGCGCAGGTTATTCAGGAATTTCTGCAGAAACCATTGATAGCTTTATTGAACGGTACTGCGTATATTCCGAGGAAGCATACGGTGTGACCAGCAACTTGCGCGGTATGGGTGAAACCATTGTGGAGGCAGCAAAAACCTACAACTTGAATGAAGCCTACCTTACCGCCCATGCTGTTATTGAAAGCGCCTGGGGTTGCTCCTATTTATCACAGGGGCTTTTATGGGATAGCGATGCCGAGGAATGGTACGATTGCGGCTATTTGAATTTCTTTGGTATTGGCGCCTTTGATAGTGACCCCGAAAACGGTGCAAGCGTAGGTAAGTATTATGGCTGGAGCAGCCCTGAATCTGCCATTAAAGGTGGTGCTGCGTGGATTTCCCGCTACTACGTTCATTCAGGAGATGAAGAATCGGGCGACCAAAACACGCTGTGGAAAATGGCATGGGATGCCACAGCAGCAGCAAACTACGGCATGTCTTATACGCACCAATATGCTACCGGGCGCACCTGGGCAACCAGCATTGCGAAAACCATGGATTCGTTGTATACACGCCACATGGGGCGCTACTTTGACTTTGATGAACTGGGGATATCGGTTATTCTTCCCGTTTTTGAAGACTAGCCTTGCCTTTTGCTATTTTGTTTGCCACCACATAGTAGAAGTGGCTGAACAACACGCAAACAAGCAAGGTGCACACCCATAAGCAAAAACTAAAAACAGGGCGTTCCGTAAACACGGGCGTATATACAAAAAAGCGCACTGCCTTGATAAAAACAGAATGCATAAGATAAAACGGCATAATGTGGGCAGCGGTGCCAGCAATGAATTTGTTTGACCCCATATCGGTGATAACGCCTTTGGTAAACACCCACGAACAAAAGAGAAAAAGGTTAGCGAAAGCAAAAAGCCGCGTGTACCCCATTATATTTCTTGTTCCGTAGAAAAATGCTAAATACACCAGCAACGCCGTAATTTGAATAAAAGAGCTACGCGGCAAGGGGTTTTTCTTTTGCCACTGCACATATGCAACAGCAATGCAGCCACCTGTTGCATACTCAAGAAAACGATACGGCGGAGCCACGTTTGCAAAGCAGAATTCATGGGGCAAGCCCCAATATTCAAACAATACCACCGCATAAGCAAGCTGCAGCATAGGAAGCGCGAAAACGCCCCACAATGCTAACGATGAGTGCTTTTTAAGGAAACGCACCAGGCAAGGTGTAAGCAAATAGCAAAACATAAGCGCTGATAGAAACCACGCAACACCATTGATAGAATAAACTAAATCCTCGTTAGGCACCCACGCTTGCAAAAAGGAAAGCGTTAAGAAAGATTGCAAAACAATTTGCCGTGATGTTAATTGGTAGTATCCGCAAAGAATCAAAAACAGCATGGCAAGAAATGCAATGAAATGCATAGGATATATTCGTTTCACACGCTGCCAGAAGTACTGCAGTGTTTTCTGCGGTTTCTTGTTAAGCGCCGATAAAACGCAGCAAAACCCCGAAATCATGAAAAACAATTGCAAGGCATAGCCCGTAAGCGTTCCTGCATAATAACCAATGCGCTCGGGAAGAAAATCGCTTGAATGACAAAGAAAGATGGTAAAAATTAAACCAATGCGCAATATATTTAAACTTTGAACGCGCATGATTACTCTTTTTCGCGTGCTGCGCTATGAGCAGCGGCTTCGCGTGTGTCCTTATCGCGCGCTGCGCTATGGGCAACAGCTTCGCGTTTGTCCTTATCGCGGGCGGCGTTGTGAGCAGCGGCTTCGCGTGTGTCCTTATCGCGGGCGGCGTTGTGAGCAGCACTCTCGCGCGCGGCGTTACGCTTTGACGCCGCGGCGGCTTCGCCTTTATCTTTATCGCGCGAGAACGTTTTGGTGCGCGTAATAAGAACAGCGCCAATAAGGAATGGAATCCAGAACACAATGCCGCGATACACCAGGCCAATGGCGGTTCCCGCAGCGGAAGACTGCCCGAATGCCGTAAACGCAACCACCACGGCGGCTTCCACAAAACCTACCCCTTGGGGCGTAAATGAAACCATGGCAAACAATGTGGCAATAACGTAACCACACAACAAAACAGCGGGGTCTTTCACGCCAAACGCCACACCCACCAGGCTAAAACAGGCAAGCTCGCACAAGCTGGCGCAAAGCGAAGTTCCGTATGCTTTAAGCGCGGGGCGCGGGTTTTCCATAATAAGGCCGGCGGCATCGGAAAACATACCTATCACGCGCTCTGCCCAGGGGTCACGCGGCGGGCGTTTGAACAGGTGCAATACTTTGTTCACAAAGATTTCAACCTTGCTTAGAATACGCAGAAGCAGCTTAGGGTTTTTGTTGCCCAAAAACATAATGGCCACCATGGCGCCCACCAAAAGAATAACCACAATGCCCGGGATAAACCACAAGGGAGACATGCCCGCAAACAAAACCGTAATGGCAAAGCCAATAAGCATAATGGTAACAAAGGCGCCATCGATGGTAATTTGCATCAGAAGCGCCGCTGAAGAAGATTTGCCCGGGTCAATGCCGCGACGCCGTGCATCGTCTACCACTAACGTCATGCCCGCAAGGTTTAAGGAAGGCGCCACCGTGTTCATGAAAAACGTGCCGAATACCAGGGGCAACGTGGCACGCGGGTCCATTTTTTCGCCAACTGCTTCAAACGAAAACGAGTAACCAAAACTTTGAGCAAAGTACTTACAAAGCTGCGTGAAAACCGCCGCCACCAGCGGAATAAGCGATCCTTGTTTGACGGTTTCGCCTAATTGCACCAATTGATCGCCGCGCAAGAAAAACACGGCAACAACCACCACAATAACGGCGCCCACAAGTAATTTTTTGAAGTCAAATTTCATAGCGCCTTATTATAGCGTAGCAACGCGCGCCTGTGCCGTTTTCTTATAAAGGCCGGGGCGTTTGTGGCGAAAAAGGCAAAATTCGCAAAGCTTGCGAAAAATGCACATGGCACGGCCGGTTTCGTGCGATACTTTAAAACGTTCGAAAAAACAAAAGAAAGAGGCATTCATGCAAAACCTGATTGAGCTTTTACAAGCAAACCCCTACCCGGGGCGCGGCATTGTGGTTGGCAAAAACCGCGTGTACTACTGGATTATGGGCAGAAGCTCCAACAGCCGCAACCGCGTTTTTGTTCCCACCGAAGACGGCATTCGTACCCAGGCGCATGATGAGTCGCTGCTGGAAGACCCCAGCTTGATAATTTATCATCCCGTGCGCAAAATGGGCGGTGCGCTGGTGGTTACCAACGGCGACCAAACCGATACCATTGTAGAAGCGGGCAGCTTTCGCGAAGGGTGCATGAAGCGTGAGTACGAACCCGACGCTCCGAATTTCACGCCGCGCATTTCTGCCATCATCAACGAGGATGGCTCTTTTGAGATTTCCATTTTGAAGCATGGCACGGGCGATCGATGTGTGCGCGAGTTTTTTGCGTACGAAGGCGCCGATGAAGGCACCGGTTACTTCATTTCCACCTATCAGGGCAACGGCAACCCGCTTCCCACCTTTGCGGGCGAGCCCCTTGAGGTAAGCATGCCTGAGCCCAAGGAAGTTTGGGCAGCATTGAATGCCGAGAATAAAGTGTCGCTTTACTGCAACGTGGGCGGCACTATAACTATCTTCAACAAAAACTTAGGGGATTAAGGGGAAAAAGAAAGGAAATTTCATGCAAGAATTTGAACTGAAATACGGCTTAAACCCCAATCAAAAGCCGGCAAAAATTTACATGAAAGATGGCTCTGAGCTGCCTATTCAAATCTTGAATGGCCGGCCGGGCTACATCAATTTGCTTGACGCTTTTAACTCGTATCAGCTGGTGCGTGAAATAAAGCAGGCAACAGGTTTGCCCGCAGCAGCATCGTTTAAGCACGTGTCGCCTTCGGGCGCTGCCGTGGGAAAACCGCTGAGTGACATTGACAAACAAATCTATTTCGTTGAGCCAGACGCCGAATTATCGCCGGTGGCCTGCGCTTATATTCGCGCACGTGGCGCGCACCGCTTGTGCTCATACGGTGACTGGGCGGCGCTTTCCGATACCTGCGATGCAGCATGCGCAACGTACTTGAAAAACGAAGTATCCGACGGCATTATTGCCCCTGGTTACACCCCCGAGGCGCTTGAGATTTTGAAGTCAAAGAAAAAGGGGAATTACTGCGTTATTCAAATGGACGAATCGTATGTTCCCGCCGTGCAGGAATGCCGCGACATTTACGGCGTTACCTTTGAACAGGGGCGCAATAATTTTGCCATTGACAAAAGCCAATTCGAAAACATTGTTACCGCCAACAAGAATCTCCCTGAAGAAGCGCAAACCGATTTGCTGGTGGCACTTCTCACGCTGAAGTACACCCAATCTAATTCAGTGGTTTTCGTAAAAGATGGCCAAACCATTGGCGTTGGAGCAGGTCAACAATCACGCGTTCACTGCGTGCGCCTTGCAGGCGACAAAGCCGACTTCTGGTATTTGCGCCAGCACCCCAAAGTACTAAGCTTGCCCTGGGTAGACAACGTGCGCCGCGCCGACCGCGACAACGCCATTGATGTGTATATCTCTAACGATTACGAAGATGTGCTGGCCGATGGTGTTTGGCAGCAAACCTGGAAAACAAAGCCTGAAGTGCTTACGCTTGAAGAAAAGAAGGAGTGGCTGAAAACGCTTACCGGCGTAGCTGTTGGATCCGATGCATTCTTCCCCTTTGGCGATAGCATTGAGCGCGCCGCAAAATCGGGCGCACAATACATCGCCGAGCCCGGCGGCTCCATCCGCGACGACAACGTTATAGAAACCGCCAACAAATACCACATGACCATGGCTTTCACCGGCATGCGCCTGTTCCATCATTAATTAATTCCGCTGTTCTACCGAACAGCGGAATTACTCGACGCTGCGAAGCGCCTAGGCGCGCCATTTCGCCCTTTT
>CAVDDP010000116.1:0-6410 GCA_963607695.1 Hallerella sp. | reverse complement strand
GCTGTAATCACGCGCAACCTTTTTATCAAGCACGCCAACACCTTGGGCGCGCTTCAGGAAGTTTGGTGTAGACACCAGCTCATCCACCAGGCGCGTGGCGTCGGCCTCAAGCTCTTCCAAATACTTAAGAGTAGAAAGCTTTTGTTCAGCCAGAATATCGCGACGCACGCCACCAATAAGGTTAATGCCGTACGTTTTGCGCGCACCCGTTATCATTTCTGCCAAATCCATCGACTTCTCACGAATGCGGAAGAAATGCTGAAAACCGGTATCAAAGCCGCTGTAGTGGCACACCAAACCCAGGTTCAGCAAATGCGAGTGCAAACGCTCTGTTTCAAGCACAATGGAGCGAATGTACTGAGCTCGAAGCGGAACCTGAATGCCCTGCGCATGCTCTATGGTTTCAGCATAGGCCACGGAATGGGCAAAGCCGCAAATGCCGCAAATACGTTCTGCCAAAAACGGCACACTATCGTAGTTCATACGTGATTCCGCGCATTTTTCCATGCCACGGTGCACGAAGAACATACGGTAATCGGCATCAATAATGGTTTCGCCTTCTACATATAAGCGAAAATGCCCGGGTTCATCACTGGTGATATGTAAAGGGCCCATGGGAATGGTTGTGGTTTCATGCCCTTCGGTCTCACGCAAGAACTCGTAGTTTTCCATGTCAGACGTAGGAGCCGGGCGATACCGGTAATCCATGGTGTCTTTGCGCAGCGGGTACAAACCCTGCGGCCAGTCATCGGGCAAAACCAGGTTGCGGTTGTCAATAATGCCCTGCGCCTTTAAGCCAAACATGTCTTGCACTTCGCGCTCGCTCCACACGGCAGCGGGAACCTTTGGCGATACCGCCAAAAACTCACCGGTATCACGCGGAACTTCTACGCGCACCATAATCCAACCGGGGTCTTCTTCTTCCATGGAAAGAAGGTAATACAGCGCGTAATGGCCGTTTAACTGACGCTCATCATTGCCTACCATAACCGGCATCCACCCGCCACGCTGGTAGTACAAGTACTCAATAACATCGGGGGCAGAATCAAGCGCTACCGTCATAACCACTTGATCTTCGCACACCCACTCATAGCGCAAAACTGCACCGGGAAAACGCTCTTTTGCCGCCAAAACATGCGACTCGCAAATGCGAGGAACAACTTTCTTTCTGTTCACAGCAGCCTCCTACTCATCCATCTCGGGCGCAACTACTTCAGTTGCCGCAAATACGTCTTTGAACAGGGGCGCCTCGTGCAACACGTTAGAGTCTTCCTGTAGCACAATGGCCGTGGCCGACTCTATACCGCTCAAAATAGGCGCGGGGCAGGCAACGCCAAACCACAAAATAATGCACGCCATTACAATTTCGGGAACAATAGCCAGCAGCGGCACGTCGCCATGTTTCATGTTTTCAGGGGCTTTGCCACCCAAAACAGATTTGCTTGCCACTTTAACCAGCGCCGCAATAACAACGGTAAGTGCAATACCCAGCACAATAACAACCCACAGATACCCTGATACAACGCCGGAAACAAACGCCATAACTTCAGAGATAAACATGGCAAAAGGCGGGAAGGCCGACAAAGCAAACAAACCAAAGCACATAAGCACTGCTGTTGCTGGGGCAACCGAAATAACGCCCTGAATCTTTTTCAGATCACGCGTGCCGTACTTCATTAAGATGTTGCCCGACAGGCAGAACATCAAAGCTTTGGTAAAACCGTGCACTACGCAGTGCAAAAGCGCAGCTGCCACACCTAACGGCCCGCCAAAGCCCAGGCACAGCGCAATAACGCCCACGTTTTCGCAGGAGCTATACGCAAGTTTGCGCTTAAGGTCATCTTGCGTGAACACGGCAAACGCCGCAATGCATACCGAAAGCAAGCCTAAGATAAGCATAACGGTTTGCGGGAAAAAGCTTCCCACTGCCTGAACAGCCAAAATGTAAAAGCGAATAACAATAAGCATGGCGCATTTCAAAAGCACGCCTGAAAGCAAGGCAGAAACCGGGCTTGGTGCTTCCGAGTGAGCATCGGGCAGCCAGGTGTGCATGGGGAAAAGCCCCGCCTTGGTACCAAAACCAATAGCCGCAAACACAAAAGCAATCTGTACCAACAAGCCATCGAATTGCTTAGCATACGGAAGCAACGACGTCCAAAATACCGCCTGATGCGGGTCAGACATAAGATTTGCGGCATCGGCGTATACCAAAACCGTGCCATACAGGCCAAAAGCAACGCCTGCCGTGCAAACAATAACGTATTTCCAGGCCGCTTCCAACGAAAGCTTGGTGTTGTACGCACCCACCAAAAACACGGTTGCCAGCGTGGTGGCTTCAATAGATGCCCACATCATAATAATGTTGTTAGACAAGGCAACAAGGAGCATAGAGAACACAAACAAGCTAAAGAACACATAGTATTGCTTAACTTGCCCAGGCCCCATGTTTCCCGCTTCTACATCATGGCGAATATAGGAAAGCGAATACCACCCGGTAAGAAACGAGATAACACCAATAAGCGCCACAAACACACAGCCCAAAGCATCAAGATGAAACCATAATCCCAGCGCATCAATGGGCTCTCCTGTTGTTGCAACGTGTACCACCAGATACACCGCTAAACAAGCTACCGCAAAAACTGCCAAAATATGAATTGTTTCATAGACCATAGAAGGCACAACTTTTGATGGCATAAGCGCCATAACAAGTGCTGCGCACAAAGGTATTACCATGAGAACAATCACAAGCATTGAAAAATCCATGATCATCCTCCTAACCTTTTAATTCCATAAGTTCATTGGAGTCAAGCGAATGCGTAATTTTGTAAATGCGCATTGCCACAACCACCATAATAATCACGGCAAAAATAGCATCGGTTGCAATACCTATTTCAACCAGTTCAGGCGCTTGCGGTGCTAAAAGTGCAAGCGTTACGTGTGAACCGTTTTCCATAAGACAGTAACCAAACACTTGCTTTAAAATATTGCGCTGGGTAACAATGCAGGTCAAACCAATAAAGAAGTGCGCAAGCGAAACAGCCAATGCCGGTTTAACTTCAGTTGACGTAGGAAGCTCAATACCTTGTACCGCTACAAAGCAAATAAGCACTTCTGCCGCAACCAAAAGAACCGATACCATTGGATTAACCGATGAAGGCAAATCTTCGTTGGGCGACCCCATTTTCTTCAAAGCAAAAAGCATAACGCCCGGCACAAAAAGCACTTTGGTTAAAAACGCCGTTGCCGACCACGTAAACAACTCAGTTGAGCCCGTTGTCATGCCAAGTGCAATAAAGATTGACACCAACACCACCGATTGAGCTGCATAAATGAAGGCGGCTTTTTTAGGGGTTTTAGAAAGCACCACCATTAAGCTGGTAATAATGAGCAAGCCCCCGAGTACATTTACTGCTACATATCCGTTCACGAAAGACCTCCTAACCCAGCCACGCGGCGGCAATAAAGCTTGAGCATACCGTCATAATTATGAGTACAACAAATACAGCAACCATAGGCTTAGGAGTAGGCGCAGCGGCGGCTACTGTTTCAGAAGGCTCACCAGGAATTACGTGTCCCATCCACTTCAGGAACCAGGCAAAACAGCACACCGTTTCAATAAGCCCCACCACCACAATAAGCATGAGCAGCCAGTTGCCCTGAGCCACCTGAAAACTGCCGGCAAAAATAGCAAACTTGCTAAAGAAGCCGTTGAAGGGCGGGCACCCTGCAATAGCAAGGGCAGCACAGCCAAAGCCAATTGCTAATAGCGGTTGTTTTTTGAGCACGCCTTTAATTTGCGGAAGCATACGCGTGCCCAAGGTGTAGCTGAAAGCACCGGCAATAAGGAAGAACAACGTTTTGGCAAAAGCGTGGTTAAAGATGTGCATAACGCCGCCTTCGAATGCCATTTGACTGCCAAAAACGAAGAACCCAAAGCCCAGGAAAATGTAGGAAAGCTGAGAAATGGTAGAGAATGCCAGCAGGCGCTTCATGTCTTTTTGCGGCAGGTACATAAAGAAGCTAAAGAGCATGGTTGCAATAGCGCCAATCACAATAACCCAACCTACTGCTTCGGGGATAACACCTGCGCTGGCAAGCGAGCGCGCCAGAATTGCCACACCCACTTTAACCATAGATGCGCCGTGCAAATAAGCAGATACCGGGGTGGGCGCTTCCATTGCAGAAGGCAACCACATGTAAAACGGCAGCTGAGCCGATTTACCCCAGGCCGCAATAATGATGCAAACCAACACCAGCGTTTTCCAGCCATCTTGCAAACCGGCAAGCGCATCTACCGCAAACGTACCGGCTTGCACAAAAAGCACGCCAGCCGCAATATAAAGCCCCAAAGAAGCAATATGGGTCAAAATAAGCGCTTTCATAGCCGCTTTCTGAGCCGTTGGTGTTGCATAGTAGCCAATCAAAGCCCACGAGCAGGCACCGGTAATCTCAAAGAAAATAAGCTGCGTTACCAGCGTGTTGGCATATACCAAACCCGCCATGGCACCAATAAAGATGGTGAAGAACGTGTAGAAGCGCCGGCGCGGAGCATCGGGGTGTTCACGGTTGCCACTATTCATATAACCCACGGAATAAATAGCAATAAGCAAGCCAATACCCACAAAGCACGTTGCCAGCATAACGCTCATTTTGTCAAACAGAAAACCAACAATTTTCGCTTGTCCCAGCGATGCAATATCTACCGTAACGGTTGCTCCGCCTAAAGCGGCAATGTTGCACCACACCACAATGGTAAGCACTGTTGATACCGCCGCAGCACCAATGCATAAAAACTTAGCTGCAGGCTGCGGGCATATCATAATCAAAAGCGAAACTACGAAAGGTACCAGGATGGCTGCAAGGCCAATAACAGATATCATTGCCATAAAAACCACCCCTTCCTAAATTCCCAAAACGCAGAACACAAAAGCAAAAGCAGCAATGCCCACAATTGCCCAGGTTTGGCGCCCCAGTAACTTATAACGAACACGAGCAACAGCGTTTTCGTACAACGCACATACGAAAAAAATCACAAGCAACTTAGCAAGCCATACCACAAGGCCAATACCCAACGAGGCAAGGCTCATATCAACTGCCGAGCCCCAGGGCAAAAAGATGGCAATAAACCAGCTCACCACAATCACTTGTTTCATGGATAACGCCATTTTTGCCAAAGCAAGCGAAGGACCCGAATATTCAGAAAGCGGGCCTTCCTGCAATTCCTGCTCAGCTTCTGCCATATCAAAGGGCAACTTTCCCAGCTCTACATAGCACGCGCAGGCAAAAGCAACGCCGGCAAGAATAACGCCTATAGGGCTGGTAACACTTAAGCCGGCAATGGCACTTCCCATGTCTCCTATACAGGTGGTGCCAGTGGCCAAAGCAGTTACAAACAAGGCAAGCATCATAGAAGGCTCTACTAAAACGCCTACCAAAAGCTCACGAACACCACCAATGCCCGCATAAGAACTGCCTGAATCTACCGCAGATAAGCTAAAGAAAAAGCGCGGCAGGGCAAGCAGGTAAATTACCAGAATAATGTCACCCAGCACCGGCACGGCACTGGTGCGCATAATCATGGGAACACCCAACGCAAGCACCAGCATGCTACCAAAGAAAAGGGGTGGCATAAGTTTGTGCACAAAGCTTGATTCAGCCGTGTGAACATCCTGGCGTTTAAAAAGCTTAGCTATATCGTAGTAATCTTGGAAAATAGAGGGCCCTTTGCGCGTATGCATTTTGGCACGCAACCAGCGGGCACTGCCCGAAACAAACGGAGCCAAAAGCATAAGCAGGAGGGCTTGCAATATACCAACAATGATATTCATGTCTTACTCCCTCCTTAGTGAAGCACTACAGCTAAACACAAGAAGATAACCAGAGCGCAAACAATATACACAATGTATATGCGGAAGTTGCCACCCTCTATCTTTCGTGTTAAGCGACCAATCCAAGCAACAAATGCTGCTACGGTATGTACCAGATACTTATCGCCCACGGTTTCAGCACGGGAAGCGCCGCGTACCGTGGCATTGAATGCCGAAATAAAGTTGTCTTTCATGTTCACCACGGCAGCACGTGCGGCGTACAGTGGCGTTAGGAACATCTTTACTTCTGCGCCAAAGGTGGTGGCAATAACAGGCATGTTGGGATCAAGCTGATACCCGCATGCCCACGGGTCACGGTCACTTGCCGCGCCGCCTTTGCTGTTAATGGCACGTATAGCAACCGGCAGCAAAACCAGCGCAATAAGAAGAATTGCCAAAAGCGGCGTAGAAATGGTGGTGCCCAATTCCGGGTTAACCACGTTAATACCGCTTGCCACCACGGTAGAAGGCATTGCAAGCACCGCTGCTGCTATGCTTTCCATAACCGGAGCAACCCACGGAGCACCCACGCCCAAGCAAATG
>CAVDDP010000115.1:0-6517 GCA_963607695.1 Hallerella sp. | reverse complement strand
TCCTGCGGTAGGGGATCTTATTCCGGTTGAGTTGCGATAGCGTGTGAGGGGCTGGGTGCGCCGTGTCATGCGGGGTGCCGGCGCTGAAGCTGCGGGGCGCTTGCGCCGAGCGCTGGTGCTGTGCCGGCGGGGCGCTCGTAGCGGAGTGCTTGCGGCGGCGCGGGCGGGGCAGCTTCCCAACCCCTTCCCCTTATTCATATATAGCGCCTCTTTCCGTTAACGCCTTGCAATATCCATTTTCGCAGGTGGAAACGTTTTGGAAAAGAAACTCCCTGTATTATCCCTTTTGTAACGTTTTCAGTGCAAAGGCGCCGGTTGCTCTTTGGGGCCTTTCCGGCAAAGAAAGGGGAATGCTATGGAGGATTTTCTAACCTCGTTTTTTGTTACTCCATTCACCGATCTATCCAGTGAGCTTGCAAGCGCAACCAGCTTTCTAGACATCATTAACGCTGTTGACGGCTTTGTGTGGGGCCCTATCATGATTTTGCTGCTGCTGTTCACGCACATTTTCATGACGGTTCGCACCGGGTTCATTCAGCGCAAGCTGGGCATGGGCATTAAGCTTTCGGTTACCAAGGACGACCCTTCCAACGCTGAAGGCGACATCACGCAGTTTGGCGCGCTTACCACCGCCCTTGCGGCAACCATTGGTACCGGCAACATTGTAGGCGTGGGAACAGGCCTTTTGTTTGGCGGCCCCGGCGCTATTTTTTGGATGTGGATTACGGGCATTTTGGGCATTGCCACCAAGTACGCCGAAACGCTTATTGGCGTGAAGTATCGCGTGAAGGATCACTCGGGCAAAATGCTGGGCGGCGCCATGTATGCCCTGGAGCGCGGCTTTAAGCACAAAAAGCTGGGGCGCGTGCTTGCCATTTTGTTTGCGCTGTTTGCGTCGCTGGCGGCGTTTGGCATTGGCGCCTCTACGCAGTCAAATTCCCTGGCCGATGCCTTGTATAACACCTCGCTGATAGACGGCAAGGCAATTCCGCAATGGCTGGTGGGCGTTGTGGTTGTGGCGCTTGTTGCCATTGTTATTTTGGGCGGCATTTCTTCCATTTCTAAAGTGTGTGAAAAGCTGGTGCCCTTAATGGCAATTTTCTACGTGGTGTGCTGCCTGATTATCATTGGCTTGAATGGTCAATATTTAGGGGAAGCTGTTCGCCAAATTCTGGTTGGTGCCTTTACCCCTGCTGGTGCTGCAGGTGGCGCGGTTGGCTCAACCGTTACGCTGGCATTGCAGTTTGGCTTTAAGCGCGGCATTTTCTCTAACGAGTCGGGCATGGGTAGTGCTCCGTTGGTTGCAGCTTCTGCCACTACGCGCAACCCCGCACGTCAGGCGCTTGTTTCTATGACTGCAACGTTTTGGGACACCGTTGTTGTGTGTTTGATTACCGGCCTTATGCTTATGACCACGCTTCTTGCTAACCCCGAGCTTTCCACGGCCATTGCAAACGGAACCATCTCTTCGGGCGCTGGGCTTGCCACGGCGGCCTTCGAGAAAATCCCGGTATTTGGCCCGCTTGTTTTGCTGGTTGGTTTGATTACGTTTACGTATTCCACCATGTTGGGCTGGAGCCAGTACGGCAATCGCGCTATTAGCTACTTGCTGGGCAAAAAGGCCACCATTCCGTACTACATTCTGTTTTTGCTGTTTGTACTGTGGGGTTGCATGATGGTTGGCAATGCAAGCGACAGCGCTCTGGTAAGCAATTTGAGCTCTACCGTTTGGAATTTTGCCGACGTTATGAACGCGCTTATGGCCATTCCCAACTGCATTGCTGTTCTTGGATTGTCGGCCGTTATTGCACGTGACACCAAATATTACGTGTATGAGAATCACATTGAGGAAGTTGACACAACGGAAATTCCTCAATTTGACGAAAAATAATGGTGGGGAAGAGGGTACGCGGCGGCACTTTTCCGTGTAGTCTCTAGGTAACCTTTCTTTTAGAATGTTTTCCGCACCCTTTATGGGCGGCCTTCGAAGCGGAAAACAAATAAGGCTCCCTGGTGGGAGCCTTATTTGTTTTTGTGAGCGGGGTAGGGGGCGGGGCGCTACAGCGCGAAGTACTGTGCGTCTTCAACAGGCTCTAGCCATTCGTTGGAAACGTCCTCGCCCGGGAAGCCAAACGCTAAATGGCTAAACCAGCTATCTTTTTGAGCGCCATGCCAGTGCTTTACGTTAGCGGGGATTTCCACGATATCGCCCGGCTTAAGCGCCTGAGCAGGCTTTCCTTCTTCTTGATACCAACCGTTGCCCTCAACGCAAATAAGCACTTGGCCGCCGCCTTTGCTGGCGTGATGAATGTGCCAGTTGTTGCGACATGCTGGCTCAAAGGTAACGTTGTGAATTGCCAGGTAATCGTTAGGCGTAGTAAGGGCGTTTAAGTACGATTGGCCAATGAAGTACGGAGCAAAGGCGGTGTTTGGCTCACCTAAGCCAAAAAAGCCGCCGTGAGCTGCTGCTTCGGTGGGTTCGGCAGACTCTGCGGCTTCAGCAGCTGTGCCTTCTGCGCCGGCGCTGGCGGCTTCTTCCCCTTGTTCTTCGCTTGCATAAACCTCTTTTGCCATGTTGAATGCTGCCCATGCATTGGGCCATCCGGCATAAAAGGCTATATGGGTCAGGAGTTCTGACATTTCAGTTTGCGTTACGCCGTTTTTGCGGGCGTTTTCCAGGTGGTACTTAAGCGAGCTGTCGGTTATGCCTTTGCCAATAAGCGCGCTTACCGTTACTACCGAGCGCATTTTGAGCGAGAGCTCCTTTTCGCGCGACCACACTTCTCCAAACAAAATGTCGTCGTTTAGGTGGGCAAATTCGGGGGCGAACTCTCCGAGCGCGTTGTGACCTGCGGTTTGTTTAACCATGATTTCTCCTTTTGATGGGTGTTTATTTGTGTTGGGTTTTAAACACTCCGAGTGTAGCACTTAAAGTGAACTTTAAGTCTAGCCTTATTCACAGGAAAACTGTATGGTAGGCATGCAGGCAACAAGAGGGTTATAATCCGCCTAACCAAGCATTTCAGGGGGTGTTTTGCTGATTGCGATAAGCAGCCAGCAATGGGCGCTTTAGCGGTTCACTGAAGATAATCAGCAGCTGGCGTTTTGCTGCTCGCGGTAAGAAGCTGGCGTTTTGCTGCCCGTGGTAAGCAGCCTGTGTTTTGCTGCCCGTGGTAAGCAGCCTGTGCTGCATAACATGCCGTATGATTTTCTGGAGGTACGCATGCCGTTTCAAATTTTACGCAATGATATTGCAAAAATGCAGGTCGATGCTGTGGTAAATGCCGCTAATTCCCAGCTTCTTGCTGGCGGGGGCGTGTGTGGTGCACTGTTTGCTGGCGCAGGTGTTAATGAGCTTACGCAAGCTTGTGCCTCTATTGGCCACTGTGATGTGGGAAATGCCGTTATAACGCCCGGGTTTGCGCTGCCGGCGCGCTACATCATTCATGCGGTTGGCCCTGTTTGGCAGGGTGGGGGCGCAGGTGAGAGTGCGCTTTTGCGCTCTTGCTATGAGCGCTCACTTGCCCTTGCGCTGGAGCATGGGTGCACCTCCCTTGCTTTCCCCCTTATTTCTACGGGCATTTTTGGGTATCCCAAAAAAGAAGCGCTTTCTATTGTGCAAAAGGTAGTGTCTGAATTTTTAGCTGCGCACGATATGGAAATCTATTTGGTTGTGTTTGATCGTGCGGCAGTGCGCATTAGCGCCGAGCTTTTTGATTCGGTTAGCGCGTATATTAGTGACACCTACGTTGATGAGTTTGCTTTTGCACGCCGTGCGCGCAAGCTTAATACCTGCGAGCTGAATGCATTAGAAAGCACGCATTCTGTGCAGGTTGGTGCAGCGCTGTTTAGCCCTAATCAGGCAATTCCTGCAGATGAATTTGATTTCGGGGGTTCTTACGGAGTGCTCTATGAAGCAGGTGCTGCCGCTTCCGCTGCAGAGCCTGCTTCCGCTGCAGCACTTGCCGCCCCAGAAAGCCTCGAGTTTCTCATTGAAAACCTGGACGAATCGTTTTCCTCTTGCTTGTTGCGACTTATTGATGAGCGTGGTATGACCGACGCAGAGGCTTATCGCCGGGCAAATATTTCCCGCCAACATTTTTCAAAAATCCGCAGCAACGCAGACTATCACCCCAGCAAGCCTACCGTGTTGGCCTTTGCGTGTGCTCTTTCGCTTTCTTTAGACGAAACGCGTGCCTTGCTTGAAAAAGCCGGCTTTGCGTTATCGCATTCAAGCAAATTTGATGTGATAGTAGAGTATTTTATTGCTCACCAGAAGTACAATATTTTTGAGATAAACGAAACGTTATTCGCCTTTGATCAGGTGCTTTTAGGGTCGTAGGTTTTTGTCACCTGCCGGGCGACCTCTTCCCCTGCTTTCTTGCCTATGATGGCTTTATCAAGTGAAACGCGGTGCAAATAAGCGTTTTAAACAACAAGAAAGGGCAAGAAAATGATGGCAAAGAAAAAAGATGAATGCGTAAAAAAGGGCACAAGCGAAAGCGCAGCTGCTGCAGGCGAAATGGTACCCATGCCTGTGCACGAAAGTGGAAGGGCGCAAAGCTGTGACTTGGTGTTTGTGCTTGATTGCAGCGGGTCTATGGCGGGGCTTGAAAGTGACACCATTGGCGGTTTTAATGCGGTGCTTAAAGAGCACAAGGCGCTTCCCGGAAAGGCAACGGTATCAACGGTGCTGTTTAATCACAAATCGCGCGTATTGCATGACCGTGAAGACATTGAAAACGTGGCGCTGCTTACCGAAAAGGACTATCGCGTAGGTGGTTGTACGGCGCTGCTTGATGCGGTGGGTGGCGCTATTCACTATACGAAAAAGGTTCACGGGTATTTACCCAAGGAGCATCGCCCTGAAAAAACCATTATGGTTATCATTACCGACGGCATGGAAAATGCAAGCACAAAATATAGCTACAAAGAGGTAACGCACCTGATAAACAAGTGCGAAAAAAAGCACAACTGGGAATTTCTGTTCCTTGGAGCAAATATTGATGCGGCGAGCGAGGCGCAACGTATAGGCATTGCGTCTGAGCGTGCGGCAACTTATCTTGCCGATGAGCAGGGAACTAATATGGTGTATCAAACGGTTGCAGCGGCGTCATGTCATTTGCGTGAATGCGGGCATCTTGGTGCTAACTGGGCAGAGGATATAGAAGCTGATTGTGCTGCTCGCGGCTAGAAGTGGATATAGGAAGCGCCTCTTGTGTTGTGCGCTCTGCGCGTACAATACAGGGGCACAGTGCAGGAGGCACAGTGCTCTCATGTTTTGTACGCTTTGCATGCACAATGCCCCGCGTGCCACGTAAGGTGCGCGGGGCGGTAGCTTCCCCAGCTTCTACCCCTTGAGCCTTAACAGGGCGCCACTCTTAGCTGGTAGCGCTTGAATCTTGGGTTTCTTCGCTTGTTTTTTCGAGTGTCATGCTCTCTTCGTTCACTGCAATGGTTAGCTTGTTGTCTGCAAGCGTTGCCTCAATAGTGCTGCTGGTGCCTTCGCTATCTGCGGAGATAGTAACTTTTGTGGTGTCGCTCGCTTTCCAGGTGCCTTCTATTACGTTTTCGCCAAACATGTCCATGGTAAACGTGCCGTCTTCTGCAAATGTTGCTTCAACCGTTAAGCCAAGCGATTTTATGAGCGCAATATCGTCTGCCGAGGCGTTAGACATTTCAGTAAGTTCCCAGGTGCCAACAAATGCTTTCTTGGCCTCATTCGAGCCGCAGCCCACAAGGGTAAGGCAGAGCGCAAATGTGCAGGTAATTGCGGCAAACACTACGAGTTTTGTTTTTGCTTTTGTTTTTGCTTCTGCTTCTGTTGTCATGACGCCCCTTTCTTTTGTTTTGTGTCATTGTAAACTACCCTCGCCGTATTTGGCACGTTGTGTTTTTGTGCGGCCACACGTGTGTGCGGCACGCGCGGGTCGCGGGGTGTGGCGCGTGGGTGTGCGCCGGGCGCGGGTGTGCGCCGGGCGCTGACACCTTCCCTTCGTTACGGGTCGTTCCTTATCGCGCGCATCTTCCTCTCATCGCAGGCACCTTCTCTCTATCGTGTGCGCTTTTCCTCTTATCGTTGGTGCACTCCTGTACGCCAACAGCTTCCCCCTATTCCTTTTCCTGCTTTGTGTTTGTAGCCTATGTAGGCCTCTCAGAAAATTTTTTTGGCAGAAAGTGACAAAAAATCAAGACTTCCCGTTATTGGGAAAAGGTTTTTACAGAAGGAACATGCGTGGTAAGTCCGTGAGCTGGGCAAATGCAAACTCCTTCTTTGGTGTGGTTCGCCTTTGTGCTTCGAAGGATTAATTAAGAACGGGAAGATTCGTTTTTTTGTCAGTTTGTGGCACTTTTTTATTCCAGATGATATGAACCGGGGGCGCCAATACGGAGCATGCCACAAATTTTTTGCAGGTAAGGGGTGTTGAACAACACTTATCGCCCTAAAAAACGTGTATGCTTCAATCATGAAGAACTTATATCTTGGATATGAAACTGCAAAATGGTACTGGGAGCA
>CAVDDP010000114.1:0-6615 GCA_963607695.1 Hallerella sp. | reverse complement strand
CTTGTGCTTTTGCAAGAATCGCCACTTTCTGGGTATCTTTTGCGTCATAGATTACCCATAAAAAAACCTCCCCTTTCTTGTTGTTCAAGAAAAAGGGAGGTTGTTCAGATGGTGCCCCGTGCGTTATGCGCGGGGCACCATTTTGTTTGCGTTTTCACTGCTCAAAGCAGCCCGCGATGCACTGTTACGCAGTGCTCAAAGCAGCCCGCGATGCACTGTTACGCAGTGCTCAAAGCAGCCAGCGATACGCTGTAGCGCGATGCACTCTAGCGCTCTAGAACTCCAGGTTCTTGAAGGCCTCGGGCACTTCCTTGTAGCCATGCGACTTCACGGCGCCCACAATAAGGCCTATAACCAGCCAGGCAATGCCAACCGTATAGGTAAGCGTATCGAAACCTGTGAAAACATAAGCCAAAATGAAGATGCCAATCCAGGGGCATATCAGGTACTTAATCCAATCGCCCACGGTTTTGCGGTGGCCTTCTTTCAGGAAGAAGAACTTGAACACGGCGAAGTTAAGGATGATAAACGCAGACAACGCACCAAAGTTAACAAGTGTGGCAAGAGCGCTCATGCCCACGAAAGAAAGCACCAAAGCCATAAGACCAATGAAAATGGCACCAGCCCACGGTGTTTGATACTTGGGATGAACTTTGCCAAAGATAGATGGAATCACTTTGTCGCGACCCATGCCGTAAAGCAAACGGCTTGCCGCAAGCTGAGCGTTCATGATGTTGGCAATACCCACAGCCACAATGTTCACCACAAGCATAATCTTGTAGAAGATGTCGCCGCCCACCAGTTGCGTGCCGTAGAAGAAGGCGTTATTGGCCTGTTCCTCGGTCCAAGAGGCCCAATCGGGCTGAACAAGTGAGGCAATGTAGGTTTGAGCGAAGAACACCACAATAATGATGCCCAGGGCAATCATAATGCCGCGGCCGATGTTCTTCTCGGGCTCAACGGTTTCCTCTGCCAAAGTAGAAATGCCGTCGAAACCCAGGAAGTTAAGCGCGGCAATAGAAATGCCCGCAGCCACAAAGTGTGCGTCTACCTTGCCTTCTTGCCAAATGGGGTCAAGCACAAAGGCGCCCGTGCCGCCGCCACCTAAAATGTAGGTGCAGCCCAGGTAGATAAATGCGATAACGGCCAAAATCTCAACGATGAAAAGGATAAGATCGGTGCCTTTGGTAATGGACATACCGCGGATGGTGGCAAAGGTGTTGAATGCCACAAACACGATAATCCACAAGAACCAGGGGCTATTGGGAATTAACAGCGTGCCCCAGTTGGCAACCATCACGTACAGCAAGGCCGGCGTAATGCAGTAATCCAGCAGAATAAGCCAGCCGGAAATAAAGCCTACGTGCGGGTTAATACCACGCTGCACGTAAGAGTAAACGGAACCCGCAATGGGGAATCGCTTGGACATTTGCACATAGCTCATAGCCGTGAAGCTAATGGCAATAAAGCCAATGATGTAAACCAGGGTAGACATACCCTGCGATTGCTGGCTCACCAAACCCCAAATGGATTGAGGCGCAATGATAACCATGAACAAAACGCCGTATAAAACAACGTCCTTCAAGCCAAGCTGACGCTTGAGCTCCTGTTTGTAGCCGAATTTCTCAAGCCCTTCGCCCGAGGTAGCCGGCTGCGTTTTTTCTTCACTCATAGAACAACCCTTCTTTTTTTCTTAAAGCGGGCACCCAACCCGCCTTAGTAACCCTTAGTAAACGCTGCGATTATGATAGCCGCACCGTGTTTCTACGGTGTAAAGCGCGCGAGACCTGTCGCGGCGTCACAGCGCGTTCCGCAGCGCCAAAGCGCCAAAGCGCGCGTTAACCCACCAACGGCTTGAACTCGGCCAGCTTAGGCGTGCCCACACGCAAACTCAACTGTACCTCGCACGGCTTGCACGCCTGATTAAGCTCAACATCGCTTTGCACCGACATGTACATGTAAACCTCGGTTGGATCCCAACCAGTGCAGTTCACCAGCAAACGCTGCATTTCCTTGCAGCCTGCCACAAGCGCCTCGTTGAACTCTTGCGCGCTAGCGTTAACGTACCATTTGTCCGCAGTCTCAAGCACGGGCCAGTTAAGCTCAAACCCCTTGATAAGGCTTACCTTGGCCATAATCTCTGCAGGAATCTCTATGCCGGTGCCACAAAGTTCGGCATCGCCCATGGTGGCGTGAACATCGCCCATTTGAAGCAACGCGCCCGGCACACGCACCGGGAAATACAACCTGGCGCCTTTGCCAATAAGCTTGTTATCCATGTTGCCGCCGTGGTCACCCACGTAGCCATCGATGATTTCTTCCTGCGCCGGTGCGCAACCAATAACGCCAATCATAGGCTTAATGGGGAATTTAACCTCGTTGAACTGCGCAAAGCCATCTTCGATTTTGATTTTCTTGGTGCGATACGGCGTTCCCTCAAACAGCGGACCGCAGTGATCATCCGTGCCAATGGTGCCTTCACTTGCAACCTGAAGGTCCAGGATATCAACAACCAGCACATCACCGGGCTCGGCACCTTCCACATAAACAGGGCCAGCGGCGGGATTGGTAATGGAATAGCTGAAATCCAGGTCCTTCATGGTCATGGACTCGTCGACAATCTTGTTAGAGAAGCAATCGAGTGTCTTAAAGAGCATGATTTCGCCCGGCTTTGCGGTGTAACACGGGGCATTGTCTTTGGAAAATGTGTACACCTGTTTATCGATTACTTGCATGCGCTACCTCCTTTGATTGATGTTATGTGCGCATATCGCGTGCATTATACATCAAAAGAATAAGTGTCTGTAGCACTCAAAAAAAGGGGCTGCCCTAAGCTTGTTTGTGGTTAATTGCCGGTTACTTGCCTAAGCAAAAACGCTCCAGGATTTCCACCGCAGTTCCACCCCTACTGCCTGTCCCATTCATCAAGCGAACCACCGGTGTCTGCTTCATATTCTTCGGCTGAATCGTAATCGCGCGGGCTGTATTTGTTACCTGCGTCTTCATCTGAATCATCAAAAGGCGTTGTAGTATAAAGGTCAGGAAGGCCACGTAAAGTTGGCCAGTACCCGCTTGCTGGGTAGAACTTTGTTACGCGCACCACCGTACCGTTTTCGCACTTGGCTGAATACACGGTATCATCTGTGCCGTTGCGCGCTTGCCAATAATAGATGGTTGCACCGTCTATTTCTTCTGCCCTATCGTGTGTGCCAAGCCAGCTTTGATCAATGTATGTTTCGGGAAGGCCCTGTTTGGGAAGGCTTTGCGAAAGCTCTTCTAGGTCTACATCTGAGCTTTGTGCCTGCGAATTTTGCTGGCTGCCACTGGCATTTGAAGAGCCAGCATTGGTTGCACCAGAAGAGGACTTTGAAGAAGACGCGCCTGCAGAAGAGCTGCCTGCGCTGTTTGAATTGCCTGCGCTGTTTGAATTGCCTGCGCCAGCTGAATGCTGCGAAGAAGTACCAGAGCTCTGCGTTGAATTGTTTACTGCCGCGGAACTACATGCCACACAAGTTACCAGCAGCAACACCGCAGCACAAACCACACTAACGCGCATACAAGCACTATGTATTTTCCCTTGGCTCATTTTTATCTCCGCCATAAAGTTAAACACTCCTCAGTCGTGTTTTCTTTATCCTTCGTCAACGTACTTGATGGAAGTCTCATTTTTCTCGTATGTAAGTTCAAACTCACGTCGCGTCTCTTGAATTTGCTGCTCTAATTCCTCTGTAGTTGGCAATGTTCATTAGCAGCTTCATTCATGTACCAAGTGCGAGCATTTGAGTCTTTAACCTTGCTCAGCGCCTTGTAATGGGTCCATGTCAATTCGCTACGCAGTGCGTCACGAATTGGAAACGCCTGATAAAACAAACGCATATAACGAAGATTGGATTCATTAAATACTCGCTATTCAACATCTTCGTTTGAAACAGGCACATATACTTTCTTGAGTGGAATCATGGCACGGTACTTTACATCTAAAAGCTCGTAGTACTTCAAAATCAAATCCACCAGTTCAATGCCGTTAATTCCCTTGATAATTGGTGTGTTTTCCAGGTATTTCACCGCATTTTTTGTGTAATCGGAAAGCGTGACAAAAAGGCCATAGTCGCCCTCGCGCATAGCGCCTTTTAGCGATTGAATAGTTGCCTCTTTTATATTGCTGTCCTGGCTTTTTACCTGTACCAAAATTCGTGGCGGAAGCTCATCTTTATACGCGGTAATGTCTACACCACTGTCTCCCCCTTGAGGCGAAACAGCAACCCTATACCCCATAGCCCGCAAAAGGTCTGCCACGAAATACTCCATGTCGTAGCCCTTTAGGTTTTTGCTTAGCTCTTTAAGAATAAAGTCGCGCGTGCTATCAATAATATCTTCTGCCGTTGCGCCAACGGTATCGTCAACACTGTCAGAAGCCGTAAACGCATGAGTATCAAAATTATCGTTAAGGGCACCTAGGAACTCATCTGAATAATTCTTCACCGTGAAAAACGTAAGGGCAGAACCAACCTCGTGAAGAGCGCCCTGCGAAAATGCCGTGCGCGGCACATGCTTGAGCCATTTTACTTTGCGGCGATTAGGGTATTCCGCAACATCCTTAGCGCTAAACTCATAGTTGCCTTCTACTACGCCAATATTGATTTTCCTGTCAATCTTGCTAGGGAAAACAATGTAGTCGCCAATTTGCACTTCATACACAAATCTATAGAGCATGCTTGCACACGTGGCAATATTTCCTTTTTTGGCATTGGGATAAGCCGTTTCGTAGGCTGCTTTAAATGCATCGCGCGTTGATCCAATAAGGGAAAGATTGCCCAGCTCACCCCATCCAATGGCAATAATGTTTTCCTTTAAGAAAAGGTTATCGTTATAGGTATGAATACCCCAAACTGTTTGTTCCATAGATAATTACTCCAATTCCTTTGCCACCAAAAGCCAGCCAATCAGCAAACTTACAACTGCCCAAACGATGACGAGCCGCCAACGCCAAAGTACCGCTCAAAGAACGCCTTAAACTTTTCAATAACATCTTGCTTCTTTTTAGCCCGGGCACCATCTCCACCAAAGCGGGAAAGCGGTGGCAACAAAGCATCAATCTCTGTTCCAACCGTTTTAATCTCACCGTCACGGAAAGCATTTTCCATAAACCTTCGCGTGTCTTCTGACTTTAACTTTTCTTCCTCGATGATTGCCGCAAGATCTTCTTCTCTGCGTTTTACCACGTAATCGTGCCATTCTGCCATAACGTCATCAACGTCATTAATGCCAGCAATAAAAGTTTCAATCAAGGCTTTTTTACTGCGAAGTTCCGGGCTTGCGTCAATGGCTTTGTTAATAGTTACCAGCACTTCTTTATCTTCGCAATGGGTGTCGTGGTACTTTTTCACCATCATCAAAATGTAGTCAATGTTTATCTCAATCTGGCGAATAAGCTCAATTTCAAACACTATATCATCGGTGATATCGGCGCTTTCCTTATCGCGCTTACGTTTCCACTCATCGCGCAAATCCTGATAACGCCCCAGGTAATCCTGCAAATCGCGCTCGGAAAGTAATTCCCTGCCCCTAAATTCATCAAAAGACAAAAGTAAATTTCGCATGCGAAGGAACGCACCAAAAAGCATAATGAATTCTTTTTGGTTTTGTTCGCCTTCAATTCGCGGTTCAGACAGCGGAAACTTATTTTCCAGCTCTTCTACCATATCTACATACCCGGGCATTTGCCTGCCATCTTCAGATTCGTAGCCATAGTAGTAGTCTTTAAAGTTTCGAATAAGCACAACGCCACCTGCATCTTTGTCTCCAAAAAGCGAAATGGCAGAATCAACCCGCTTTTGCAAATTGCGAAAACAAACAATGTTCCCGTGCGTTTTTATGGAGTTCAAAATGCGGTTTGTACGCGAAAATGCCTGAATAAGCCCGTGCATCTTAAGGTTTTTATCCACCCAAAGCGTGTTAAGCGTTGTAGCATCAAAGCCCGTAAGAAACATGTTTACCACAATCAGCAAATCCAGTTCCTTGTTCTTCATACGAAGCGACACATCCTTGTAGTAGTTTTGGAACTTGTCGCTCGACGTATCGTAGTTGGTGTGAAACATTTCGTTATAGTCTTTAATAGCCTCTTCCAAAAAGTCACGGGAAGGCTGGTCAAGTGCAGAAGTATCCTCAGAGTTTTCCTCACCCAAAAGACCATTTAGTTCTTCGTTTGTGTCATCTTCGTTTGCGGCATAGCTAAAAATGGTAGCAATCTTTAACTGTTTAGTGGGGTCTTGCGCCATTTGTTTTTTGAACTCGTGGTAATAAAGCTTAGCCATAGGCACACTTGCCACAGCAAAGATAGAGTTGAAACCGTCTACCCGTTGCTTGCACTTAACTTCTTCAACAGCATTGGGCGTATTTGGCTTTGAAGAAACAACATCTCCAATATTCACAACGGCATACACGTAATAGCTCTTGTCACGCCGGTAGGTTTTTTGGTTGAAATGCTCCAGAATATATTGCGTAATAAGGCGAATGCGCTCTGGTGCCATCATGGCTTTTTCGCGGTTAATATCCCACACCATTTCATCGGTAATTTCCTCGTCAACATCCATGGTTTTAATGTAGTCCACACGG
>CAVDDP010000113.1:0-6809 GCA_963607695.1 Hallerella sp. | reverse complement strand
AACCGAAAAGGTGTTGAACAACTGCCGCTTAGGTGTTGAACAACACCTCTTTTATTGTTTTCCCTCTTGCGCGCCCCTATCTTTTCTGGTAGCAGGCGGCCCTAAGCTTCACCTTTTTTAAGTGCTTTCGCTAAGCGTTCTCGTTGAGCTTATGTGCCGCAAAAAACCAGCAAACTAAAGGAGGGTTCACTATGGAAAACTATATTAATGCTTGCGCATGCCGGGGTACATTCCCGCCCGCATTGGATACAATCGAGCTTAAATCACGCCGTTTTTTGGTAGCAAAATTGTTCTCTTCAAAGCACGAAGCGCGTGTTTTAGTGGCGCCAACTGGTTTTGGAAAGTCGTGTTTGGCAGCGCAATACGCCTCTTTGGTGTTTTCGTTTTGGCATGTGTTTTGGCTGGATTGTCAAGACTTGCGATTTCTGCGCGCTCTCAACGACAATAACCTTGACCAGCTTCTTTTCGCGCGCGATGAGCAATCGGCGCTGGTGGTGTTTGACGATGTTCCCGTTTTAAACACAGAGCAATCCCTTGCTTTGGCAAATTGCGTGCAAAACTTGCTTGCGCGCAATTGTGAAGTTCTTGTTTGCTCCACACCCGTGTGTGCTCAAAGTTTTCTGGGGCAGGGCACATGGAATGTTATTGCCCAGTACAAGTCACTTTTGGTACAAAGCACCGAGCAAGAATTTGGTGCTTTATCAGGGAAAACAGCTGCTCGTTTAAACGGGCATTGCAACACGCTTATTCCCCGAATTCCTGCCATTGCCTGGGAAGAAGAAAAAGGTGCATACCTTCTTGTTCGCGGCTTTGTTTTAGATGAGCTTTCGCTTGAAGATGTTTTAACAGGGCTTTTCCTTTTTGGCACGTCTTCTCTTCCCGCTGCGGTGGTTCAGGCGGCATCCGTTCAGGGTGAGGGCTTTTTTTCTGGTTTAGGAGCTTCTTCTTGTGCTGTTGCTGCCCCGTGTGTTTCTGGCACCGCACCTGTCGCACCCGCTGCCCCAGCCGCACCTGCTCTTTCTTCCGACGCTCCATTTGTAACCCTTGAGCAAAGTTTGCAGCGGCTCATTCCGCATTACCCTTACTTTTCCTACAACGAAAATACTGCGTGTTACGAAACGTTTGACTGCAGTGATTCCTTGTTTGAGCAGGCTATTCTTCCGCTTTGTGCCGAAACGCTTTCGTTTATGGAAGAAACTGATGCAATGCGTTTTGCGCAGATGTTCGCTCGCTTGCTCTTAGCAACAAACAAGGTGGAGCGCGCGTGTTTGGTAATGTCTACTTTGCTTACCCGCGCTCAATGTACACAGCTGGTGGCAAAGCATGCCCTTTTCCTGTTGCTTTCGCTTTCGCAAGGCGAGCATTTTGACCTGGTGAAAAGCTTTGTTCCTGCTCTTCTAGGTGGTCAGGTTCAAGGTGCTGGGCTTGTAAAGGAAAGCTACCACAAGGAACAATGTTTGGGGAAAGAGAAGTGCGGGGAAGACGAATTGCAGGAAGCGGAATCAGGGGAAGCTAAGTTCCTGCATGTGGCTCTTAACATTCTTACTCAATCAGGCATGCTCTCTTCCGAACGGGCACGCGAGCTTTGTTCAGAAGAAACATGCGTGCAACTTCTGCAGGAACTGCAAAACGCTGCCCAGTGGTTCACGGTAAACGCTTCACCGATGCTTCCCCTGCAAGGAACACCAGAATATGAGCAGCTTTTAGCGTGTATTGTTGTTGCGTGTTGGGCTGTTCAAGAAAAAGCGTATGCGCCGGAAAAGGGTAATTTCACGCACAGCCTGAAACAAGGTTTCGCTGAGTGCTTTACCAGCATTGCAAATAGCGCTTTCTTTAACGTTTTACCTGATAGAGCACAAAATAGGATACAGCATGCACTTCAAATGCTAGAAAACAAAAAGGGTGCTCTTTGTAAAAATACGCCTGCAAACCAGCCTTCTTGTATTAATTACCATGTGGTGCCTACGCCCAGTTTGCGTGTGAATTTATGGGGCGCATTCTCGGCGCAGGTAGCTGGTCGCACGCTGGATGCGCGCAACTTCAAGCGAAAGAAATCCATTGTGCTTCTTGCCATTCTTGCTACCGATGCGGGGCGTGAATTCAACCGTGATTATCTGGCGGAAAAACTGTGGCCTGAAAGCTCGCTTTGTTGTGCGCGCCGCAACTTGTATGCGGTGTGGAGTGAATTACGTGCTGTTTTGCGCTTAGACGATGGAAGCTGCCCGTATCTTATTCGTTCAGGAGCATCGTATCGGTTGGATAGTGCGCTGGTGGAATGCGACACCAAGCAGGCGGAATTGCTATGCGCTTGTTTGCAAGACACCAGCTGTACGTGCGAGCAATGGAATGCTGCTTTTTTGGAGCTTACGGTTCATTTTTCCGGTGATCCTTTATCGGGTGCTCCCGATAACGATTGCCTTTCCTATTATGGTAACGCCATGAAAGAACAAACAAGCAATGCGCTTATGTCAGCAGCGCAAGTGCTTTTTGACAGGGGCGAAGTTACCCAGGCGCTTCATTTTGCTAAAGCGGTTATACAGCGCGCGCCCGATAGGGAAGATGCTTGTGAGCTAGCCATGAAAGCGCAAATTCAGCTGGGGCAAAGCGTGAGCGCGCTCAATACGTTCTTTTCATGCCAGCGTTACTTGGCAGACCAGCTAGGGGTTGATCCTTCTCCTTCTGTCTATGCCTTATACGAAAAAGCTTTAGGCGTTTCCAAGTAGAGGAAGGAGAGAGTAAGTATAGCTTATGTGTTTTCTAATGTGTTATACTTTCCAAAAGTCAGAATTTCTGAAAAACGGAGATACAACATGCTCGCAGAGTTAAAAGATAAATCCCAGGTAACCATTCCTAAAACCATAATTAACGAATTAGGTTTAGAGCGCGGTGACATGTTTGATGTTGTTGTAGAAAACGGCTCAGTTGTATTTGTTCCTGTTGTGGTGTATCCCAAAGCAAAAGCGGAAGAACTTGAGGCTTTAGCGGCTGCCGCCCGGAAGTCTGCGGCGCATGGCAAGGCTGTTGTATACGATGATGTAGAAGAACTTATATCTGATTTGCATCAGGCGATTTAAATGGCTTATCAATTACAATAATTTTGCTTGAGGTTGGTCATCACGACGAACTGCTTGGGCGGCTTCCAGGTAATGTTTTATTCCGCAGCATCTGTTCGATATATGTGGTACGTATATCGATACGCCTCTTGACTATTTATTCTGGGTTAAGTACTATCAGCACAATCAAAAAGTAGTTTCCAAGAGCCTGTGCGCCTAAAGTTTGCAATCCAAACCATGGCAGCAGGACAGAAAGGTAAAAAGCTTTCCCCGTTTTGAGAAGAAATTCCAAGACGGTCCGCAAATGAAAAAGGGAGACGGGTCGGTAATTTTCGCAGATAATACTATATATATAACATCAATCACATAGCACACAACGCATAGAATAGCGCTTCCTTATATATATATATTATCGATTTTACCAAGCCAGCTTTTCCCTTGTGGATTGGTTGGCTTTTGTGTTTTTAAAGGGTAAACGCAAGGCCTCAGTAGTTTATTTGTGCGCAATAGCGAAAGGAGAGTGACAAAAGCGCAGGTAATAATAACAAGTTGTTGTAAAACCACGACAAAGGAAGGGTTAAACAATGAGCGTAAAAACTATGTGGCGAAAGTCGCTAGCCGCTTTAGCTGCGTTTATGCTAATGACTTCATTATGCGCAGCTACAGCCTTTGCCGATGAGCAAGAAGCTCAAGGCATATCGTATACTTTAGAATCAAACTCTGAAGTTGAAACTATCTCTTCAATGCAAGAGTTGGCAGCAATGACAAGTGGCAACTATGTATTAATCAATGATATTAATATCAACCAAGCGTCATGGACACCAATCTCAAACTTCACGGGAACACTTGATGGCCAAGGCTACAAAATTACGTGGATAGGCACATCTTCAAGTTCTCCTGTATCAATCACCTCAAACTATGGAATTTTTGGAACAAGCTCAGGCATTATCAAAAACATTAAAGTTGAAGGTGCTTTATATGTTACCGGCTCTAACGTAGATTATGTTTCTGCCGTTGTGGGTTACAACAACGGTGGCACCATCAATGGCGTGGAAAACTCTGCAATTCTTAACTGCAGTGGTACCTGCTATAACGTTGGTGGAATCTGCGGATTAAACAACGGTGGTTATATCCTTAACAGTAGTAATGCGGGTGCAGTAACCGGTTACAGCAAAGTTGGCGGTATTGTTGGCGAAAATGACGGTGTGGTTAACACTTGTTTTAACACTGCAGCTGTAACGGGAACAAACGCTAGCAAAAATGGTGTTGGTGGTATTGCTGGTAGAAACGGTGACAATAATACTGCTACAAAAGTTGGAAAGATTTGGCACTGCTACAACAAGGGTAACATTGCTTGCGAAAGCGGAACCACCAAAGGTAAATGGGTTGGTGGAATTTGCGGTTTCTTAAACAGTGTGTCTGAATGCAAGAGTTGCTACAACACCGGTGATTTATTTGCTCAGTCTTACAAAGATCATATTGCAGGAAAAGTTGATACGCAAAATGGAAATACGGGCACGGTTGAACGCTGCTTTGGGTTATCTACCATTACTAGTGCAGAGGAATATGACAACGCAGATGTTGTATCAGCCGCAGAACTCAATAGTTCAACAACAGTAAGTACATTAAACAACAGTACTACATTATCAAGATGGAGCGTTGGTTCTCAATATCCTGAGCTCGCTATGACGGCAACTAATACAGAATTGCAGCCTGGTTCGGTTACGCCAGGAACGCTTTCAACTGTTTATGTGAGCGCGAGTGGAAATGATGCCAACGCTGGTAGCGCAACGGCTCCCGTAAAAACGCTCGGTAAAGCGCTTGCTCTTGCGTCAACAACAGGTAGCGTTACCATTTATGCCATGACGCCACTTGCTATGGATAATGAAAGTATTTATGGTACGAGCGATATTACTATCAAAAAGTATTCGAGCTTCACTGGTGGTACAAGTGCTCTTATAAATGCAACTGGCAATTCTGTTATTTCTGGTGTAGTAATTGATGCAACGGGATTCTCCAAGGCAGTAAATGTTGTTTCGGGAACAACTGCTGTTAGAAACGGTGCTAATATTTCTGGTGCAGGAACTGGTATTTTTGTAGCAGCAAGCGCTACAGCAGAACTAAATCGTTCCTCTATAAGTGGTACAAACTATAGTGTTATGTCACTTGGAACAGTAACAACACAAATGAGCAATTCCGCTGACAGTGTATCTAGACAAACGCTTAATTTAGGTGCACCTGTTTATTCAAGGAATACTTTTAATGCCGAAAGCGGAGAAATTAGATATAGTGGGTCTTCAAATATATCAAAATTTATAGAAATAGCAGATGGCAACTTTAATTTATCGGGAGCAGTAGTAACGGGAAATAATCTTGCAACTAATGTTATCAGTGCATCATCGTCCGGGAAAATTAACATTAGCGGTGGAACTATAACCGGTGCGGGTGCTTGTGCTATTTATACAAACAATATAATCAATTTTCAATTCACCTCGTCATCGTCAACGTGCAACATTAACGGGACAGTATATCTTAATCAAAACAGCAGCATAACGGTTGGGTCTTCACTAGCTAGTGTTTCTAATACTATTAAAGTTATGTGCTCTAGCCCTGAAGCAAGAACGCAGATAGGTACTTATGCTGGCATGTTATCTGCAAGTTATGTTGATAAATTTGAGTATGCTACAACAAGTTATTCCATTACACCTGATGATACTACCCATACATTAAAACTGTATGCCAATAAGGCTACGCTTCCTGTTACACCAGGAATTGTTGGTTCTCTTTCATCTCTTGAAACAAATGATACGGGTGAAACTGTGACTACAATTACCGATGCAGACCTAGAAGGGAAAACATTCTACAAAACAGATGAGTATGGCACGTATGTTCTTGATGTGTCTCGCATTGATGTCCCAGTTTGCTTTAATGGAGGAGGAACTGTACGCATTGCGAAAGATATAACAATTGGGAGCGCAGGGTATATATCAGTTACCGAAATAAAGAACCAAACTGGAATTTTGGAAGGTGCAGATAAGGGAATTACCATTACTTGCGAAGGTTCAAAAGGTTCAATACTTCCTATTTGTGCTTCAAGCGGAGCAAATTTTACTTTAAAAAATATCACATTAGTAGGGGCTGAAAGCCAAACAAGTGATGGTTATGCATTTTCATTGAACTGTGCATCTTTGTGCCTTGAAAATGTCACCATTAAGGACTTAAAAACAACGGACTTTAGTGGTATTAGCCTCACCGCTGATACAGCTGAAGGTGCTGTTTTGAACAATGTTGTAATAGATAATATCCAATGTTCTGACTTTATGGACCTTGGAGAAGTTGCCCTTCAAAACTGTTGTGTAAAAAAAGCATTAATTGCAAACGATAGTATACTTCCTACAAGTGTTGTCTTGAGGCCTGAGGGAACTATTTCACTTCGGACGATGGCTGATACTTATTATGGAACAGTTAGTGGTATGACCTTAATTCCTCAAGAAGGTTACTCTATTACAAAGTATTCCGTAAACAGTATTGAACAAGCAATCCCAACAACGGAAACTACTGTAGGTCTTGCAGGCGATGAGTATGCTAGCGAGCCAATTACCTCTGTTCTGGTTGAAGTGGCAGAAGCTTCCAAAGACCCAGCCATGACGCTTACCACCGAAGCCAAAGACCTTAAAGTAGGCGATGAAGTTACGGTAAATGTTGATATGGAAAACATTACGGCTTACGGTCAAGGCACCTTTAGCTGCTCTGACA
>CAVDDP010000112.1:0-6968 GCA_963607695.1 Hallerella sp. | reverse complement strand
CTACGATAAGGTGGAATCCTGCGTGGCATCATCGGGCGTAGCGGAAAGTTCACCCATAAGCACATCAACTTTTTGCTGCGCCTGTGTAAGGCGGCTCTTCAGCGAAACAATAAGCGCCACACCGCGCTCATAGTGCTGTAAGCTTTCTTCAAGTTCAAGCGTGTTGCTCTCAAGCTTGTTCACAATTTGCTCAAGTTCAGCCATAGCCTGGCGAAACGTAAGGCTTTCTACCTCACTGCTTTCCTGTTGCATTTGTTCGTTTTCCATAGTGTTTTCTCTTTCTTTAGTGCTTGCTGTTGTCATGCACGCAACCGTTAGTATTTTCGGGCGCATGAAGTGCAGAAACCGTACAAGACAGCGACCCTTTTCCTAAATGAACCGAAACGTTATCGCCTACCTGCACGTCATACACATCGTGCACAATAGTTCCCGCTTCATTAAACACAATTGAGTACCCTCTTCCCAATACCGCTAAAGGGGAAAGGGAATCAATTTGAGCAGCACAGAGTGCCAGATGCGCATTTGAGCGCTCAAGGCACGCCGCTATTGCTTTGTGCGCGCGAAGCTGCTGCGCGTCAAGGCTTTGGCAAAACGCCATAAATAAACTGCTTGAAAGTTTTTCTAAGCGCATTTGCGCTGAAGAAAGCGTGTTTTCATCACGAGTAATATTCGCGGGAATAGCACGCGCCAAGCGCTCAGAGCAATAATCAAGCCCTAAACATTCCTGATATAAAAGTGCATGAGAATCTTTGAATAAGGGGCGCTGCGCTTGCGCATTCAGGCGAAGGGATTCCACATGAATCAAACGCTCTATCTGGGTTTTCATTTTCTGAGCACTTTGCTCAAGGGCGTTCTCAAGAAAGCCATCTTCAGGGCTTATGGCTTCAGCCGCTGCTGTTGGCGTAGAACAGCGCATATCAGCCACTAAATCGGCAATGGTGGTATCACGCTCATGACCAATGCCCGTAACAACCGGCACGGGGCACGCCGCTATGGTGCGCGCCAGCGCTTCATCATTAAAAGGAAGCAAATCCTCAAAAGAGCCGCCGCCGCGAACCACCAAAACCAGCTGCGCACCTGCCTGCACCACCGTATTGATACCCGCAATAACGTTTTGTGCTGCTTGAGCCCCTTCCACGGGAACCCCTGCTAAAAGCACCTGCGCCACGGGGTATCTGCGGCGAAGCGTTCGCAAAACGTCCTGCACAGCAGCACCCCGCGGAGACGTTACCAAGCCCACACGCTGGGGCAAATAAGGCAGCGCACGTTTCCGAGTGCTATCCGTTAGGCCTTCTTTAGCAAGTTTTTCTTTCAGGAGCTCAATTTTCCGGCGAATGTCACCTTCACCCGCAAGATGTAAACTGGAAACATCAAAGCTCATAGTGCCTTTTACGGCATAAATAGACAAATTTCCCGTAACGCGCACCAAAGCGCCCACTTTTAAATCAACGCCTGCATGAACGTATTTATTAACCCACATCATGCAAGGAAGCGCTGCTGCGTTGTCCTTGATAGTAAAGTACACTGCCTTATAACCAGGCTTATTTGAAACCTGCGATACTTCGCCTTCAATGCAAAGGGGAAACGATTTTAAATGGCGGTTTGCCAACGCAAGAGCAGCCGATACGCTCAAGGTATTTTCAGATTGAGAAGCTGTTGCAGTAATCACCTGTTCACACCCTAAAAATTTGCAGGAAAAAAGCTATGAGGCGCGCTATGCCCCCTTATAGCTTTTATTACTGATACTAATCGCGATTTTGACCGAGCAGCCACAACAGTTGCAATATAGAAGTCAAAGCCGCTGCAACATACGTCATGGCGCAAGAGCGTAAAACCGCACTTGAACCTGAAATATCGGGCGTTTGATACCCCGCAAGTTGCATATAGCTTTTCGCACGATTTGAAGCATTGAATTCAACGGGAAGCGTAACCAGCTCAAAAAGAACCACGCACGCATACAGCACAATAGCAGCAATAATCAAATTGTTCCAAGCAAAGAAGATACCCGCAATAAGCAAGAAAATCCACGCATTAGAAGCAAGGCTTGCCACCGGAACCAAAGCACCACGCACTTTCATAGGAACGTAGTTTTGAGCATATTGGCAAGCATGCCCCGCTTCGTGGCAAGCGGTAGCAGCAGCGGTAATGCTGCGCCCGTTATACACAGAAGGCGAAAGCGAAATGGAATTATCGCGCGGGTCAAAATGGTCTTGCCCTTCACTTCCCATGCGCACCGATACGTTATAAATACCATAGTGATGAAGCATGGTGTTTGCAGCTTGGGCGCCCGTCATGCCATTTGAAATGGGAACACTTGCATATTTCTTTAATTGATGGTTAACATCCCACGTTACCGCACAGCCAATAATAAGGGTCACAATTACCAGAAAGGCGTAACTCATTGCTTATAAATCCTTTCAAACGTTTATCTTTGTCTGATTATGGCACAGCAGGCAAAAGTCAAAAAAGCATGCACTGTTTTGTTACCAAAACGGTATATAAAACACCTATTTCTTAAGCTAATTCTTGCTTTGTTGTGGGCTCTTTTTCTTCAACGAATTCTCTGCAGTACGTTTTTATTCCTTGATGGGCACTACTACTAACTTGCCATTTTGAAACTGCAAAGAAAGCTTTCCTTCAAGCAATTGCTCAAGTTCTTTGCCTACCAGTTCATACTTCCAGCCACGCAAAAGCTCGCTTTCTTCCTTGTGCGAGCGTGCCAGGGCTGCCAAATCACTGCTTGAAGCAATTGCCTGAGGAGCAACGCCTGCTTCACGCGCACGCATATGCAAAAGCGCGCTCATCATACCCACTTCCACATCTACGTTTCGTTCATTGCGGTCATGATTCGCAAGCGTTGGCCACTGGTCTTCCGGCAAGTTGGTGCCCTTCGCAATAAGCGCAATCACGTCGCGCGCGTCACGCGTAGAAAGTTTCTCGCGAACACCGCGCACCAGGAATAAATCATCAATAGTGCGCGATCCCCGCTTGCAAATCTCTACAATTTGCTCGTCGGTTAAAATCCACTTTCGGGGAATATTATTCTTTTCAGCACGTTGTTCGCGCCATGCGGCCAATTCACGTGCAGCTGAAAGTTGCTTTCGCGTAAGCTGATTGCCCCGCTTTAAGTGTCTAAAACGGCTGCGTGCATCCACCGTAAAGCGCTTGGGGTTGGATAATTCTTCAAAATCATGTTTAAGCCATGACAAGCGGCCCGCATGTTCAAGCTTTTCCACAATGGGCCTGTACATCTTGGCCAAATAGATAACGTCATCGGCAGCATACTGAATTTGCGAATTGGTAAGCGGGCGATGCGACCAATCGGTAAAGGAGTCGGCCTTTTTCAGGGAAACGCCGCAGATGCTATTCACCAGCGCTGCATACCCCACTTGTTTTGGGTGCCCTAAAAGCGCCGCAGCAACCTGCGTATCAAACAAAGGCTTAGGAACAACACCTATTTCATGATACAAAATTTCAACATCCTGGTCACACGCATGAAAAACCTTTACGATGTTCTCGTCTTCAAAAAGCGGTGCAAGCGGTAACAGAGAATGCAATTTAAGCGGATCAATAATGGCAACTTCAGTTTCCGTGGCAATTTGAAGCAAGCATAACTTTGCATAATAGGTTTTCTCACGAAGAAATTCGGTGTCGATTGCAAGGAAAGACGATGAAGACGCACGTTCAACAAAAGCCTTAAAGCTTTCTTGATTAGAAATAAACACGTAAAAACCCTTTGAGCTCATAACGAAATACTGTAGCATCTATTCTAACAAGAGAAAGGCGTTCTGTGAAACTTTTAATAATCAATAACTTGGCATCTGGTTATCAGGAAGGCGCGATTTACGATTTTATTCGGGCCTTCTCACAAGATGGCGATGAAATTACGCTGCGCTCTTCAAAGGGCATTACCGATTTACGATTGTTTTTACACGACGCTCAAAATTTTGATGCGGTGGTGATAAGTGGTGGCGATGGCACCATTGCCACCGTAAGTTATGAACTTGCAGGCACGGGAATTCCGCTGATTCCCTTCCCTGCCGGTACCGCAAACTTGCTGTGTACCAACATTGCACAGCAAAGCGAACCTCACGCCCTTGCAGAAATTGTACGCGCCGGCAAAACGCTTGACTTTGATGTTGCCGAAATTGAGGTGCAGGGCAAACGTTATGGCTTTAACATTATGGCTGGTGCCGGATACGATGCAACCATTATGAAAGCAGCTGCTGCATCAAAACAAACGTTGGGGCAGGTTGCCTATTTTGCGGCAGCTGCCACCAACATTACGCCAAAAGTTGCCCATATGAAACTCACACTTGATGGTAAAGAAATTGAACGTGATGGCGTGGGTGTTTTGCTTATCAATCATTCCAAGATTCAGTTTGATATCCCGGTTGCTCACAACACTGACCCGCGTGATGGCATGCTTGATGTGGCTATTCTTACCTCCGCAAACGCATTAGGGCTTTTGCCCGTGCTTGGAGCTGCTTTTCTAGATAGAAACGGCGATTTTCCCGGAAGAACCGCCAGCATGGAAGTATATCGCGCGCAAACTGTGCATGTTGAAGCAGAGCCCGGCTTACCCATTGAGTTCGATGGAGAACCACTTGAGTGCTCCACGCCTTTTTCGGCACGCGTTATTCACCGCGGCGCACGCTTTGTGGTATCCCCTGAAGCGCTCAAACGCTTTTCAGATTAAGAGAGAATCGGATGCACCCACGAGCACCCGATTCTCTCTTATCATTTGCGACCTATTCTGCTTCCGCTTCTGCAGCTTCCCCTGCGTTACCAACGGCAACACCCGCACCATTGTTAACTTCAGCCATGAACTTTTCGTAATTCTTTTTGTATGCAAGCTGAATAAACACCACAATAACGCTGAACACCATAGCAAAGTACACCATAAACTTCTCAAGGCCCATGCCCAAAACTTCAATGCCGGTATGAAAACCAACGGCATCTACAATAAGCAAAATACCAATGACCGTGATAAACGACAAAGCAAGAATTTTCATTTCGTAATGCTTGTTAATGAAATCTGAAACCGCATCGATGAAAATCATCATCAGGAAAACAGCGGTCATAACCGCAACAATCATGATAATAAGATGCTCCGCCAAACCAACAGCCGTAATAACAGAGTCAATGGAGAAAACAACATCCATAACCATGATAGTTGCAACCGCCTGTGGCAAACTTATGGTGTGAGCATGCGCTCCTTCTTCCCCTTTTTGTGCTTGATGGGCCTGACGAAGCTCAGTAAGCTTAATGAGCGAACGGAGCTCTGCAATGCCTTTATAGAGCAAATAGATGCCGCCCAACAGCAAAACAATATCGCGAATGGAAAAACCATGAGCGTAGAATCCCAGATCAAAGGTGAAAAGCGCCGTGGTCATATGCACCAAGTACGACGCAACCGACAAAAAGATAATGCGCGAAATTAAAGCACCCGCAAGACCAAGCTTTCTACCAATGTGCTGCTGGCTTTCTTTGAGTTTATCAGTAGTAATAGTAATAAAAACAATATTGTCTACGCCCAGGATAATTTCAAGAAAAATAAGCGTTACTAAGCTAATCCACGCCTCGGGAGTAGCAAAAATTGACAAATCCATATTCAATAATCTTTCTTTTACATAAAAAGGAACAAAGAAAAGGCAAGATAAACACCATATATGATAGTTACTCCCTTGCAGAAAGGTCATATTAGCAAAAGCGGCAGTAAGGGGCAATGTTATAATGGCGAAAAACAAATCTCTAACAGGAGTCAAACTATGGACTTTACGCATTTCGTAAGCAAAAACGAACACAAAGATGACCAAATGATACAAGGCAATATTGCCTACCCGAATGCAAAAAAACTGCTGCGCCCGCAGTCTTTGAAGGGGCCTTCGCTTATTCTTGCTGGCGTGGTCATAATTCTGGCCGCATGTGTTGCCTGGAACTTTTTATCATCAGCAAGCGATGGTATCTATTTTTCGCAAGTTCGCATGAAAACCCAAGTAGAGCAAAACATCGCGCGTGATATATCCTACGATTTTATATCGCTTAAAAGCTACATTACCTACAGCAACGCTCAAGATGTTTACGATGAAGTAAGCTCAGAATACACGCTGGTACAACTTGGTGTTGATGAAGTGACTGAAGAAGGCTTTGATGCCTTTAAGCTACCAAGCGATGTGAGCAGCGAAGAAGGCGCCGCAGCGCTTAAAAACGGCATTGGATCTATGAATAATGTTCAAGCTTCAAAAGTGCTTAAAGGCGGCTGGCGCTTAACCATGGATGTAAGCAATTATCAAGACTTACGCGTGCGCTACACCGATTTTAGCTCTGCCACGCTGGAAGATGCAATTTTAAGCGCCATTTACAGCCAGGGCTTTGATGGCGATGATTGCGAAGTAACAGCTGAAGGCGTAGACGAGTCAGGCAATACGTACAAAAGCGGAACGTGCGATATAAACGACGAGACCTATTTCTGGCGCGTTTCTGCCGTGCAATTCAACGACGCCTACTCCATTGATGGAATTCCCGATACCGCCATTTACGTTGGCGTTCGTATGACCAATTAAAGGGGTAAGGGAAGGGTTCTCACCCCGTTGTATATAAATTAGCAATAAAAAAGAGCCCCTTACAGGGCTCTTTGAAATTCAATGGTGGGCGATACAAGATTTGAACTTGTGACCCCTGCCGTGTCAAGGCAGTGCTCTCCCCCTGAGCTAACCGCCCACTTTTCAGTGGATTGCAACATTTTAGAAAACGTTGCAGCTGGCGTTGCCAGCGGGAAAGTATGTTATCAGATAACGTGCGGTAGTACAAACATTTTTTGCGGTGAATTTTGAAGCAGTATGTACGTTCGCAAAATTCAAAAAAATTTTTCTTGCATTGTGGCTTCACTATGGGTATTATATCTACTCGCGCGGACATGGCTCAGCTGGTAGAGCACCACCTTGCCAAGGTGGGGGTCGCGGGTT
>CAVDDP010000111.1:0-7069 GCA_963607695.1 Hallerella sp. | reverse complement strand
GTACACGCATACCTTCGGCAAATTCACCTGTTTCTCTATCGGGACAAGAATCATGAGGGCAAAACGTAACGTGTTCAGGCGCTTCACCCTGCGCAAAGCCCCACGATGCAACTTGCTGTGCAACACCAGCATCTATGCGATACCCCAAACGTGCAAGTTCCTGCGGCAACGCCACAATTTCCACGTTTTTGGTAGCATCACTGGCGGCACATGCATTGCGCAACGCTTTCACGCAATTCGGGCACGCTGCCACCAGGCGCTTTACGCCTGCCGCAAGCAAATGATCGCGAAATTGCTGCTCAAAACAAGGGCGCAGCACCTCGCCATTCGGCTCATACGACAAAATTTTTCCGCAGCATAAAAGAGAAATGCCCTGCACACACCCTGCGTCTTTCAAGGTGTCATACACCGCTTGCACCAGTGGCAAGCCGTAGTTAATAAAGCTGCACCCCGGGAAAAACACCGATTCACAGGGAATTACGCCAGAAGATTTTTCCACATAGTGGCTTTGCAAATACGGATAGCCGCACGCAACGCTTGCTCCCGTAAGCACGTCGGTAAAAGAATACGTTGTTGTCATGGTTTGTCTTCCCCTCTCTCATCCCCCGGCACCGTATAAGTCTAACAAAAAAGAGCTCAGCTTGCGCGAAAACTGAGCTCTCTATGAAAATGGTGAAGCTAAGGCGCCTTCGTACTAAGGCAAGGTGGCAAAGGGCAAACGCTCTTGCCCTTCACTTTCGAACTTTAAGACTCTCGTCCGAATTCAATGTCAGCGAGAAGCGCGTCGAGTAGTTGCGCCGTTCGTTAGAACAGCGGAATTACTAGTACAGATTTTCGCCTTCAACCCACTTGTTCATAAATTCAGCATCGGGTTGCTTTAAGCGGCTGAAGTAGCGATTCTCGCCCGGAATTTCCGCACGGTCGTCGGTGAACACAATAAGGAAGCGAAGAAGCAAGCCGCCGCACAATGCAAGAATGGCAGCAACCGTGCTCATGCCAATAATGTTCAACAGCAGCGGTAATACCAAACCGCAGCAAACCATGCCAATCCAGAACAAACCAGCATACGAACCGCGCACCCAGCGCTCGGCAGCCTGATGTGCCACTTTGTTTCCTGCACACAGCATAGACAGCACCAAAAGAAGCAATACGGTAATCTCGGTGATAATCAAAATGATATCAAGGGTGTGCAGCATCTCATGCACTTCTTCACCAATCAGCGCAATTGCTACAATGCCATACACATCGCTTGCAGGATACAAGCCGGTAAAGCCCAGGCACAACATGGTGCAAGCACATGCGGTAGACAAAGCAGAAACCGTGAACAGCACGGGCAGCGCAGGAGTTGCCCAGAACGAGTGTGCCTTCAAGGTAGAGAACAAAACGCCCGTATACAACATAATGCAGAAACCTGCAAGGCCGGCAAGCGTTAAGTTAATACCGCGAAACACTGCCAAAAAGCCTGCTAAAGGTGCAATCCAAGCCCAGGGTAAATAGGAAATCCACCACAGCGCACCAAAAATTAACGCAACACACAGCAAGCGTGCGCCATGCCCAATAACCGATGTCATTGAGTTAAAGAACACGTACACAAACGCGTAGTGCTGACCCAACTCAAACACCAGCAAAAAGCAGCCAAAAGCCAGCCAAATCAAAGCAAAAAACGTTGGCCACGCAAGCGCAGAGCCCAGCACCACGGCTTGTTCAGGCATTACAAAAAACGATAGAACAGCGGCCAAGAAGAACATGCCGCCACCCATACCACCAAGGAACAGATAGGTGGCAATGGGCCATTCCCAATAATGATGACGCATTAGATCCTACCTCCCATGTCAGGTACGTAATAGACCTGAGGCTCGGTGCCCAAGTCTTCCAATAAACGCTCGGTTTTCACCGAAGCAATAATCTTTGAAACTTCAGAGTTGGGATCATCCAAATCGCCAAAGATACGTGCTTTTTGGTGGCACGTTTTCACGCAGTACGGTTGCGCATCGGGGTCAAGCTGACGCGCGTTGCGGCAAAACGTGCACTTGCGCACAAAGCGATGGAAGAACTCTTCGGTTTTGGATACATCACGCATACCATAAGGGCACGCGTTTACGCACACTTTGCAAGCCATACACTTGGTGTAATCAACCCAAACGGTGCCGTCCTCGTCCTTGATGCTAGCGCCTGTGGGGCACGCGGGAACGCACGCGGGTTTTGCGCAGTGCTGGCAAAGCATGGGGGTCCACTCACGATGAACGTTAGGCCACTTGCCTTTAACGCCCTCGGTGAGAACCGGGTTATAAATGATATCAATGGGCAGTTTATTCCACGTACGGCAAGCAACCGTGCAGGAATGACAGCCAATGCAGCGACGCTTGTCGATGACCATAGCGTAACGGGTCATGTTAATTCCTTCCTACTCGATTACTTCTAAGACAACGGGTTGTACGACATATCGTATTTTGCACCGGTAGCTTCATCAACTAAGCAACCTTGGTTGCCATCGTAGAGGTAGCCATAGTTTGCATCATGATATGCCATGGTCTCAGGATCCATCATCCAACCGCTGTTGGGGTCATACACGTACGGCTTGTCGCCCAAACGCGCATATCCTGCTTCTTTATCCCATGTTAAATTCTCAGGCACGGCATAAGGAGCATCCTGACCAGGATAAATGGTAACACCAGCAAGCGTTGGAAGAAGCTTGTTGTACTGCATGTCGTAGCGGTCGCCCGTTGCTTCATCCACCAAGCACTGAGCAGTTGCATCGTACAAGTAACCATAGCTTGCATCGTGATATGCCATGGTAGCAGGATCCATCATCCAACCACTGTTGGGATCATAGATGTACGGCTTGTCGCCCAAACGCGCGTAACCAAGTTCCCTATCCCAAGTAAGCGCTGCAGGTACTGCGTAAGGTGCATCTTGTCCGGGGTAGGTTTGAACGCCCGCAATGATAGGAGCCAGCTTGTTGTACTGCATGTCGTAGCGGTCACCTGTTGCATCGTCTACCAGGCATTGAGCGTTCGCATCGTAGCGATAGCAATACGTGGCGTCGTGATATCCCTTGGTGCGGGGGTTAATCAGCCAGCCTGAAGCATCCAGCCTGAAGTGATTGTCCTTGCGATACAGCGAGTTGTTCTGCCATACCCACTCATATCCCTCAGGAACATCCACGGTAGGTTGCGGCCATTCAAAGGGAACATCTTCGCGTGCTTTAATAAAGTCACTGGGCATGCGATGAATTGCTTCTTTAACATCCAGGCTCTTCACCGGATCTGAGCCCGGAATAGAGAAGGCGTTGTCGGCATCGGTGCGCTCGTTATCTTCGGTAAGCTTGTAAACCTTGCACAACAAACCACGGTTAGCCCACGAACCACCCATGGGGTCGCAATGCTCATCGTCTACCGAAGTAAGAACATTTACGTTGGATTCCAAACAACCATAAGGATTGTTCAAATCTTCAGAACCATCGCGCTCGGGGAACCACCAGCCACGCGGTGCAAAAATAACACGCGGGTCCACTATGGGCTCTACATCGGCGCGCATCTTAATGCGGCCACGACGCGTTTCAATCCAGCACCAGTCGCCCTGGGCAATGTCCAATTTCTCTGCCAGTTCAGGGTTAATGCTGAAGTACGGATCAGGATACAAATAGCGAATCTCAGGCATGTTGAAATGCTCAGAGTGGTGGAACGGCATGAAGCCGCCGCCCGTAGTAAGAACAATAGGATACTCTTCCGCCAGCTCGGGGTTGTCAATCTCGTTTTCAGAGCAGCCCAAATAGGTGGGCATGCCCGGGTAACCCAGCTCACGCAGAATAGTTGAATTGCACTCTACCTTGCCTGTTGGCGTCCAGAAACCACCATTCGTAATGAACTTGTTCTGGTGCAGCGGCGGGTAGTACATGCGAATGTTTTCAACAAATTCATCCCATGAAGAAACCGGCAATCCAATGGGTTGCATAATGGCGTAATAGGCCTCTTCTTCAGTTTCCCATGGCCAGTTTGCAGGATCTTGACCGCATGCCAAGCCCAACTTGCGCCAGAACGTCATATCGGTATGACGATCATACTTAGGCTGAATAGCACGGCGGCCACCCATCAAAGAATCGGTTGCGCCATAGTGGGTAACAATAACGGGGCGCTCCAAAGCACCAGCCGCCGGGAATACGTAATCGGCAAACAAGGCGGTAGGCGTAATCCAATAATCAACAACAACCAGGAACTCCACTTTCTTGATTGCCTGCAGTACCATCTTGGAGTCGCCATACGACATCATGGGGTTGGTAGCGCAGTTAATAAGTGCGCGCACCGGGTACGGGTCACCCGTAAGAATTGCCTTGAAAACGCTGGGGCCATGAGCTTCGCAGAACCATTCTGCCGGAAGCGTTTTGCCCCACGTGCGCATAGCATTATCGGAAATAAGCTGGTAGCCCGGCCACGAAGTAAGCTTGAACTTGTTCGAACCAATTTGCTTTGCTTTTTGCTCTTCGGGAAGAAGCTCGTTGAGCTCTAACTCTTCGTCGGTTAAGTAGTTCAACGCAGGGCCTGGCATGCCGTCGCCACCAGGAACTTCCAAGTTGCCACACACGGCACGAATTAAAGCCAATGCGTGAGCTGCCGTAGTAGACGAAGCACCTAACTGATCCCACGTGCAACCCCACTGAAGGCACCCGGGGGTGTTCGTGGCATACATGCGAGCTGCTTGCTTAATTTGATCAACGGAAAGCCACGTAATAGGAGCCGCCCAACGTGCGTTATACGGCTTAATGTGCTCTTTGAGCTCTTCAAAGCCATCGCACCACGTGTCAACAAATTGCTTGTTGTACAAGCGCTCCATAATAATGGTGTTCAACATTGCCAGCGCAAGCGCTGCATCGGAACCGGGGCGCAACGGCAACCATAAGTCGGCCTTTGCAGCGGTTTCGGAATAACGCGGGTCAACCACAATGGTTTTCATGCCGCCCTGAATAAGGTCCCAATACCCATGCATAGAAGGTAAGCTGGAAGCACCCGGGTTCATGCCCCACAAAATAAGGCACTTTGCGCCGCCTAAGTCTGTCTCAAACGGAGACCAACCAGCCACGCAGGTTTCAGCCATAAACGTGGGAATCCAGCATAAAAGTGCGTTGTGGAAACCATTTGGCGTGCCAAATTGGTTCAAGAAGCGGCGGCGTGCCCAGTCATCGGTACGGGTGGTACCACCGGCGGAAGCCACAGCTTCTGCACCACTTTCAGCCTTGATTTGGTTCAGCTTTTCAGCAACCTCTTTGATAGCGGTGTCGTAATCAATCTGCTCCCATTTGCCTTCGCCTTTTTCGCCCACACGCTTAAGAACGTGATTCACACGTGCCGGATGATTAACGTGCTTTAAGGCACTGGTACCGCGGCAGCACAAGCCACCTTGGTTGGAGTAGTTGGGGTCACCTTCAATTTTGATAACGTCGCCATCTTTAACATATGCAATGACGCCGCAGTTCGCATGGCAGAAATAGCAAAGAGATTTCACCACTTCAACACCAGGGGCATGAATGTCCACCTCGGTGTCCATGCTAGGCTTTTTCAAAATACGTTGAAGAAGCCCTTGCTTTTCACCTTTAGTCATCTTCCTTTCCTCTTCTTCTCGCTTCTCTCATTTATAATCTGTTTGCGGACCGAACGAGAAACGCCGCAAAATGAAGTATCCCGCTCAACACCCCGTGCCAAAGCTGCTCCCGTGGCGCACTGGACTTTTGTATACTTGCTTTTGCATGCACTCTATGAGCAACCAGAAAGCAATCACAAAAAGTAACCGCACGCCATCTTTGGCTTGAGCTGGAATTTTTCATGCAAGTGCCTACCGCATCAAGTTCGTACGCACTTACATGAGCATATCCCACCGTGAGTAAAAATACTTCAATTGGTAGATTATATCTAATACTTTGTTGACGCGCACTTAAAATCGCGCTATCTATTGGGAAAAGCGTGATTTGTACGGGTAACGGTTTACGCGCAAGTGGTTTGCCAACAAAATACAAAATTCTTGAGCAGTCAAAAATCCATGCGCAGGCAAAGGCGTGTTTCCCCAGAAAAAGTGCGTTTCCCCAGAAATGCGCAAGCCACCGTTATTCCGCATACAAAAGTGAACTTTCTTTGAAATTATAAAGACCGAAAGAAAAAAGCGCGCTGTAAAATTTAACAAAGTTAAGCTGTTCAAGGTGAAGAAAAAGACGGACGCAAGGAAGCATTATGAAAAACCACCTTTTTACGTTCATGGGAACCGGCGCCGGCTGCGGCGTTCCTGCCTTTTTTTGCGATTGCCCTGCCTGCCAGGAAGCACGCGAAAACCCCGCCATTCGCCGCGGCGATTGCGGCGTTATGGTACGCGGGCAACAAACGCTTCTTATAGACACGCCACCCGATACGCGCCATCAGCTTATTCGCGAGAACGTACGCGCCATTGACCAGCTACTTTTTACCCATTGCCATTCAGATCATGTAAGCGGGCTGTGCGAAATGGAATACATGATGCAGCTGCGCACGCGCCACGCCATTCCCACCTACGGAAGCGCTCTTACCTTAAATGAAATTAACACCGAGTTCCATTACATGAGCTACGCGTTGGAAGAACACGTGCTGGAACCGTTTGAAACGCACGAATTCGATGGCGTTTCTTACACGGCACTTCCCGTAACCCATGCAGCAGGCACCTATGGCTACCTGATTGAAACTGCCAACACGCGGCTTTTCTACGCAAGCGATACCGGGCGCCTGCCAGCACAAACGGCAGAGCGTGTAAAAGATGTTGATATACTTGCCATGGATGCCACGTACTGGAAAAGCTGCCCTGCCCCGCAAGCACATCATTGCGTACAATCGTGCATTGAAGAAGGGTTTGAGCTGGGCGCAAAGAAAATCTATCTTACGCACCTTGCCATGCACTACATGGAGCCCATTACCCTGCGCGAACTGAACGCCTATCTGAAGCAATATCAAGGACGTGTGGAAGCTGCCGCCGACGGCCTGAGCTTTGAAATATAAATTCCGCTGTTCGGCAGAACAGCGTAATTTATTTATACGTAGAAGAGCATGTTGTTGTA
>CAVDDP010000110.1:0-7116 GCA_963607695.1 Hallerella sp. | reverse complement strand
TTTATCAGCGCAGCGCTTTCTTCTGGCCCAGCGAACGGCGCAACAAGCAGCGGCACGGCGCCAAACGACGCGGCAGTAAGCGCTTCAGCAGCACAAATGGCAGCAGCTCTTCGCGCCTGCTCCAATGACCCGTGCACTACCGAAGAAGGCGTTTTGGTTTTGCCCTATGAACAAGCTTTGGGGCTCAAAGTAAAGCACGTATTTATTACCGGCTTTGTGAACGGATTTGTTCCCAACAAAAACTTCTTAGACACTATGATAACCACGCCCGATGATCAGCAGCGAAAAGCCCAAATAGACATTCGCAAAGTGTATAAGTTGTTCTCTTGCGCTACCGGGGAAGTTCACGTTTCTTACTTTACCCATATTGAACCTGAAAACGCGCAACGCTTGAATCTTAAGATTAAGCGCATTCGCGTGCGCAACGGAAATCGCGTTTGCGAAACCATGCCCAGTGCGTACTTGAACAAGTTCATACCACCTGAAAACTAACAGGCACATAAAATTGGCGTTTAAAAAAACAGGACACGCTTCAAATGCGGTGCCCTGTTTTTTTCATAAAGGTGCCAGCGATAAGCCCTTGTGGCCTTCACTTTCCCCATTTAAAACCTACATCTCTGAGGATGATGAACGTGCCAAGGCGGCTTTGAGCCTGTTTTCGTACTCATCCATTAAGCGCTGCTGTGAGCTGAACCCTGTTTTTGTGTAGATGTGGGAGATGTGGGTCTTTGCGGTAGAGTGCGCCACAAAAAGCGTGTTGGCAATGTATTCCGCATTTCTGCCCGCCACTAAAAGCTCTAATACGTCGCGTTCGCGTTTGGAAAGCTTGAAGTCTTCAGACATTTGGCTTAGCACTTCCGCCTGCTTTTCTACAGCACGATCATTTTCGCTGGGGGCGTGAGCGTCTTCGGCAGCCTTTTTCAACATGGCATCCACGTTATTGGTGGATTGCAAAAAGTCAGAAATTTCGGCAATGGCAATAAACACCAGTATTGCCAGGCACACCAAAGCAACAATGGTTGTAGTAAGTTCCCCGTGCCCATAGGCGCCTAAGGAAAACGTGGTTTTCACAATATTACCCAGTTCGTTTGCTGCCATTCCTGCGCACAAATACAAAAGGCGGCTTTGTAACGTTTCCAAACGAATGGCGCCAAAAACAGCCATGGTCAAAAGCATTTTGCGCAAAATAAAAACAAGAGGCACAAAAACAACGCTCAAAGGCCCTGTTAAATACGAGCTCAAATAAAGCGCCACCGCCACAATGGGCACCACAAAAAACGTATGGGTGGGGCGGTTTTTAAGCGGACGCGTCATGGTGAACAGCATATAGGTAAGAATTCCTGCCACTATAGTGCCAACTGATCCAAAGCCTTCAAAAATACTTAAGCTGTCAACGCTTGTTTGCTGCATCCACATATCGGTAAGAATGCGCGCTATAAAGCTGTAGCCTAAAATGGCCACCAGGCTTATCACAGAGCGCTTCGAGAAAGGCTCGCCGCTATAAAGCGACTCGCTGGCATAAATCTTTTCAGGGCGGTGCGCCTTATCGATTTCTTCTGTATCTATATGCGCAACAACCATAAAACACACCAACGACAAAACGGGGAAAACAATGGTGATAATCTCTACCGCTGCAGTTTGCACAACGGCCAGAAGAAGCGTAATGCAGCCGCCCGCTACCATGGCTCCAATCAGGGTGTAAAACAGCACCATGCGGGGGCGCTGCATAAGGTAGATACACCACGCAAGAATAAGCGTGCCCTGGCCTATACCAATAACAACACTCAGGGGGTAAATAGCAGGGGAATCTGCCAGAAAGAAGCGGAAGAAGAGCCCTACCATTTCAAAAACGGCTGCCACCGCAACCAACACTACAATCGTTTTTTTCTGAGCGCTCAGCTCATTCTGGCGGCACGTTTTTGCAATGAGAATCGCAATTGCAAGTGTTGCCACCAGGCGCCCTGCCGCAAAGCAGTAACGAAACACAATATTGCTTGCCAACACCGTAAACGTAAGAAACTGCGGCATATCGCGCACCGCAAAACAAAACGCAAGACCAATACACCCGGTAAGGAACCCTGGCTCATGTAAAAGGTCAGCAATCCCTTGCTTTTTCTCCCCTTGTTCTTTCAAGTCTTCATCTCCCCTTCGTGTACGCCGAAAGACTTGAATTCATCTTATAAGAAGGACGAATAATAGTCTAGTAAAAAGATATACATCTTTAAGGATGATACTTCTATCAGGCACTTTAGGCATACTTCTTTCTGCACGCAGGGGGTGCGGGCTGCTTCAAGGGAAAGCGGCGCATGACAACAAACGGCGCACAGACAACCCCAGAAAAGCGCGAAAGCCGCCCGAAAACTTCCCCTGCAAAACACCAACGAAACAAGAAAACAGAAAAGGAGGAGTACATGAAAGCATTGGATATGACACGCCGTAGCTTTGTGAAGCTATCCGCTATTGTGGGCGCTGCCGCCGCGCTATCGGGCTCGGGCTCTACCGCCGCGTTGGCTGAATCGCGCGAAGCAGAAGCAAAAGCGGGCGAAACAAAGCGTATTCGTACCGGTTGCCGTGGCTGCGGTAAGTACGAATGTGGCGTTTTCGTAACCGTGCAGGATGGGAAGGTCGTAAAAATTGAGGGTGACAATTCCTATGTGGGATCCATGGGCAATTGCTGCAACAAATCGCAGTCATCCATTCAAGCCTGCTATCACCCCGACCGCTTGAAGTATCCTGTAAAGCGCACCAACCCCAAAGGCGAAGACCCCGGTTGGGTTCGCATTTCATGGGACGAAGCGCTGGAGTTGTGTGTAAGCAAGTTTGGTGAGCTTCAGGATAAATACGGCGGAGCTTGCTTGTCGTTCATGGGTGGTACTTCCCGTATTTACGCTATGTCGGGTATGTCGGCCATGGCGTATTTGTACGACTCGCCAAACATTGTTTCCCCTGTTCAGGTTTGCAAAGGCCCGCGTAACTACGTTACCGGCGCAACGGTTGGCCCCGATAACTACTTTGTAGAAAACGTGTGGGGCATTAAAAAGAACTTTGTACAGTGGGGCAGCGGCATTGAAGTTTCCAACTACGACGACGCCGGCCGCGTGGCAGTGGATAACGCCAACTGGGCAGAGTGCTACATTAACGTTGACCCGCGCATGTCTAACCTTGCTAAAGAGGCAACTCACTACATGCCGGTGCGCCCCGCAACCGACGGCGCGCTTCTTATGAGCTGGTACAAACTGGCCATGGAAGAGGGCTTATATCAGGACAACTACGTGCGCCGCTGGACCGACCTGCCGTTTTTGGTATGCGAAGACGTTGAACCTTCGGGCTGGTCTGATACTATTCCTAAAGTAAGCCGTATGGGTGTTGTTTCTTCGGCCCGCAATGTTAAAACCATTCTCTTAAAAGAATCTGACTTAAAAGAAGACGGCGACCCCAAGAAATTCATTGTGTACGATGAAGCCAACAAGCGCTTTACGTACTTAAATGCAGAAACCGGCTTATGGGAAGGCGAAGGCGACGAATTCGTATGCAAGTACACCGACTGGGATTACGTACAGCGTGCAGGCGAACTTTCCACCAAGTACAAGTGGGAAAAAGCAAAAGGCAAATACGTTCATGCATATCGCGAAGGCATTTCCGATTTGTTCTTGCCCGATGAATCTCCCATGCCCACGGTGGAAGGATGCGAATATCCAACAAAGCCCTGCCTGTGGTCGGAAGGCGTTATCCCCGAAGTTACCTTGAAAGACGGCCGTACCGTTAAAGTGCGCACCGCCTGGGATTATTTGTACGACAACGTGAAAGAATTCACGTTTGAAAAGGCCGAAGAGATTACCGGCGTTCGTGCCGAGGTCAATGAATCTGCCGCGCGCAACTACATGGTGTACGACGAAGACAACATTGGCGATGGATGCATTAACTTCTCGGTTACCAACGAGCACACCGGCAATGCCATTAAGCTCATTCACTGCTATGACTCGCTGGATGCCATCCTTGGCCGCCGCGATACCCCTGGTGGGCACCGTGGCATGACCCGCGTCCCTTCAATCTACGAGTACCAGTACTCGCTGTTTGTTGGCCAGTTCCTGCGTGTTGGTACGAAAAACTCTGTTACCGACCCGGTACAAAAAGCACGTCGTATCTGCGACTTCCCCATGTATCCCAACGCAGACGCAACGCAGCTTTACTACGCCATGAAAACGGGCGAGCCCTACCAGGTACGCGGTTGTCTTACCCAGGCTGGCGGCATGTTGAACCAAACCAACTTGAACCTTACCTGGGAAGGCGTGAAAAACCTTGACTTCTTTGTAAACTGGAACTTGTGGCATGACCCCATTTCCGACCTTGCCGACGTTATTTTGCCCGAAGCGCATTGGATGGAGCAGGAATGCTCACGTGTAGCACAGGGTTCGGGCGGCTACTATGGCGCGCACATCAAGTGCATTGAACCCCCTGCGGAATGCAAGTGGGGCCCCGACATTGTTAACGAGTGGTACAAACTGCAGGGTACTCCCTTCTGGGGCGACCGCACCGACGGGGGAGACATGTGGGAAGGCGGAGACTATCTTCGCAGCCGCGCTATTGCTTCGCTGGGTATGGAAGGCGGATGGCAGGAATTCCGCGAAGGCTTCCTGAAAAACGGCTGGTACGATGCCCGTAAGACCAACCCCGATGGCTTTGGTTCTGCACGCCGCTACGAAACAGGCTGGCTGGATTTGCCGTTTGTGGGCAAGCCGGGCTTCTATACTCCCACCACGCGCGACGAAGTGTGGTCCATTACCATGGAAACCAGCATGCGCGAAAAAACTCGTATGGACACGGGCGAAAAGTTTGGCTGGACCTACGCTTTGCCGTACTTCGTAGAACCCAAGAGCAGCCCGGTGGCTTCAGGCTTCCGCGATGTTCAGTCCAAGAACATGGACAACCCCAACCACGAGTACTACGAGCAATACACACCTGAAAATTACCCCTACATTGCGTCAACGGGCCGCAGAATTCCGGTGTATTTCCACTCTGAGCACCGCCAATTGCCGTGGTGCCGCGAAGTGTGGCCGGTTCCGCGCATGGAAATTAACCCCAAGGATGCAAACGATTTGGGCCTGGAGCAAGGCGACTGGGCATGGATTGAAACCCCGTTTTACAAGATTCGCCAATGCGTGGAAGTTTCCCCTTGCGTGGCAGAAGGCCGCGTAAACCTTGAGCACACGTGGTGGTTCCCCGAAATGAAACGCCCGGGCAAAGGCTTTGACTTGTGCGGTTGCAACTGCCTGGTAGACGCGTGGGCACAATGCGAAGCCGAAGGTGCTCCTCAGCTGCGCGGTTACCTGGTAAACATCTACAAGGCCACCGCGGAAAACAGCCCGTTTGGTAATCCTGTCCCTTGCGATGACGATGGTACCGAAATTATTACCAGCGCTACCGACCCCCGCTTGAAAGCCTGGGGCGAGCTTAACTACGAAAGGGAGAATTACTAATGCAGTACACGCTTGTTATTGACCTTAACCGTTGCATTGGTTGCATGGGCTGTAACGCCGCGTGCAAATCTGTTAACGGTGTTCCCATTGGCAGTTTTTGGAACAAAGTTTTACGCGTAGGCCCCACCCCCATGTATGAGGGAGCCATTTTCCCCGATGTTGAGTGGTATTACCTGCCTATTCAGTGTCAGCATTGCGAAAACCCTGAATGCGTAAAGGTGTGTCCTACCGGCGCTTCTAAAAAGATGGAAGACGGCACGGTTCAAATTGACAAATCAAAGTGCATTGGGTGTCAGTTCTGCGTTATGGCGTGCCCCTATGGTGTTCGCTATTTGAACGAAGAAGAGCGCGTGGTAGAGAAGTGCACGCTTTGCGAGCAGCAAATTGCGCAGGGAGAACTTCCCCAATGTGTAAGTCAGTGCGTTGGATTGGCAAAGTGGTTTGGTGATATTGAAGAAGACCCCACCATGAAAAGTTTCCGCGGTGGCTATGACCAAACCTTAGGCGAAAAAGTAGCAGATTTTACCGACGATGACGTATATCAGCTTCCCAACAAGGGAAATGGTCCTACCTTCCGCTACATCCTACGCCATAAATCCTGGCAAGGAGGTGAGTAATCATGGAACTTCAGTGGCCTTTGATTTTATTCACAACGTTTATGGCCTGGTCTATGGGCTTATTCGCAACAGCGGGTATCGCACAACTTTTGGGGCAAGGCAAAAAAACGCAGATGCCGGCGCTCATTACTTCCGTGGTGCTTATGGCTATTGGTGGCATTTCGGTATTCTTTCACCTGCAGCACTGGGAGCGCATCTTCAACGGCTTTGGCCATATTACTTCAGGCATTACCCAAGAGCTTATTGGCATTGTGTTGGTAGCCGTAGTGATGGTGCTCTACTTCATTCAGCTGCGTAAGTCGGAAGATGGCGGCACGGTAGCCAAATGGGCAGCAATTCTTGCCATTGTGGTTACGGTTGCAACCGATATCGTAATGGCGCACTCGTACATGATGGCCTCGCGCCCTGCCTGGGATTCCGTGTTCCAAATTGGCTCAATTGTGGGTGCATCGTGCGCCCTGGGCCCTTTGACCTTTGTGTTCATGATGTGCCTGCGTGGCGATGAGGTGAAAGGTGAAACCAAAACCGACATGGCTTTAGTGAGTGTTGTAGGTACCGCTGCTTGTGCTGTGCTGGTAGCAGTTTATGCTGCGGTAATTTCCACCTGCTCAGGCGCTTATTCCAGCTTTACCTACTACTGGGATCCCACAAACCCCATGGAGAAAATGGCAAACGTTGCAGGCGATGTTGTTGCAAACGCGCCCCTTCTGTGGGTAGGTGCCGTAGTAATTGGCGCCATAGCACCTTTTGTTTGCGCCTTCTTTGCCTGGAAAAAGGGCGATGAAAAGCTATGGAAAACGCTGGCGCTGGTGGGAATGGTTTTGGCAGTAGCCGGAGCAATTATCCTGCGCATGGTGTTCTACAACATGGGCATTTGCTTCTTCACCGCTTTCTAAAGAAAGCTTTTTCGGCGGCAAGCTACGTGCAACTTGTTCGCGGTTCGCGCACACTCTTCGCGCAACTTGTTCACGTAGTTTGCCCGCGCAGTTCGCGCAGTTCGCGCAGTTCGTTCGCGTAATTCG